>JAJXUY010000310.1 GCA_021782525.1 Acidobacteriota bacterium
CCGATCAGCCCCGGCAACTCGCGGATTTCGGCGTCTCGCATCGCAAACCTCCGTCAGGCCGCGCATTGTAGCGCACGGGCGCGGCCCGCTAGAATGGGCGCGCGCCGGCGGCCTGCCGGCCGGGAGACTGCGATGACCGACGCTTCGGCCAGGGTGATGCGGGGGTTCGTGCTGCTGCTCGTGGCGGCGGCCGTCCTCGGTGCGGCGGCGTGCTACCGCCTCACCGCCACGAAGATCGGGGAGATCGTCAAGGACCCCGCGGCCTACGACGGCAAGACCGTGACCGTCTACGGCACCGTAAAGGAGCGCATCGACCTGCCGCAGCTGGCGTGCTACGTCCTCGACGACGGCAGCGGCCAGATCGCCGTCGTCACGACCGGCCCTCTCCCGCTGGTCGGCGAGACGAGACACACCCGCGGCCGGGTGCAGGCGTCGTTCGCGATCGGCCGGCGGAAGATCGTCGGCGTCATCGAGCCGCCGCGGCCGAAGCCGACGCGGCCGCCGCAGCCGCCCCCTGGCGCGGTGCTGCCGAACTGACGTCCGCGGCCGCACCCGACCGCGGCAGCCTGGTGAATACGCCCTCGGGGTGGATCAGGTCGTGGCACTGGAGGAAGTAGACCGTCCGGATCGGGTGCCCGCCGCGCTCGATCACGTACGGCGGCTCCTCGGTGACCGACGCGAAGATCTTCCCGAGCGGCTCGGCGAGCCCCTCCCTCTCGGTCACGAAGAGGAAATCCCGCCCGCCCAGCTCCTCCGGCGTGTACCAGTACAGCGAGGCGAGGCCGTGCAGGCCGCCGTGCACGATCGCGAGCCGCGTCGGGACCCGTCCCTTGGACAGGAACGCGATCAGGTGGACGTTGGTGTAGCTCTCCGCCGCGACCATCTCCCCCGGCCGCAGCCGGCGCTCGATCTCGCCGACGATCTCGCGGTTGGCGACGACGGCGGCGAGCTTGTCGGCGAACGCCCCGCGGGCACGGCCCACCAACGGCCAGCGCACGTCGAGCGCGGTGGTGGCGAACAGCACGAGCGCCAGTGCCGCGGCCGAGACCGCGAGGCCGAACGCCACCCCCCAGCGCAGCAGCCGCCGCGGCGGCGGCGCCGCGAACGCGAGCACGACGGCGCCGAGCACGATCCCGGGGCCGGCCCAGTGCGGCGAGATGTCCTCCCGCAACGCCACGTAGCCGAAGAACACGAACGGTGAGACCGTCCCGACGAGCACCGCGTTCCACGCGGGGTCGCGCCGGCGCCAGCAGCGCCACCAGGCGGCCGCGCCCGCTGCGAACAACGGCGGCGACGTCAGGAGCGCCACGAACGCGATGAACTCGAGCAGGTAGACGGCGGTGAGCGGGCCGCGGTCGTGGCGCTGCTGCAGCTGGAAGGTGATGTTGACCCAGTCGTGCTCGGCGCCCCAGATCCACACCGGCGCGGTGATCGCCGCCGAGGCCAGCGCCGCGAGGTACGGCACCGGGGTGCGCAGGTGCGCCCTCGCCTTGCGGCTCGCCAGCACCGGGACGAGGACCGGCAGGACCAGCACCGCCGGGAACTTGGCGAGGAACCCGAGCGCGATCGCCGCGCCGAACCCCCACCAGGCCCGCCGCTCGCCCTGGGCGATCGCGACCGCCGCCCAGGTCGCGCCGAGGTAGCCCGCCATCATGCCGATGTCGGTGGAGGCGTAGAACGACCCGAAGAGGAACAACGGCGTGGCGTGCAGGCCGAGGTAGCTCCACGCCGCCTCACGCGGCCCGCCGCCCAGCCGCCGCGCCAACGGCAGGAGGAAGAGGCCGATCAGGAAGCTCGCCACGATCGCCGGGCCGCGCGCTCCGAGCGCGGTCTCGCCGAACACGGCGCGGAACGGGATCGGCGCCAGCATCATCAGGGGCGGCTGGTCGTACGTCGCCCAGTCGGGGTGGCGCGAGCAGTCCCAGTAGTACGCCTCGTCACCCGAGACCGGCACCAGCGCCGCGAGCGCTGCGTGCACGAGCACGAACGCCAGCAGCAGCCACATGTACTTCCGCGCCGTCCAGCCGTCGTGCGTCTCTCGGACCACGGGCCACGGGTCACGGACCACGGTTCTTACTCCAGGTTCGCGCACTGCTCGCGCAGCTTTTCGAGCGCGGCCTTCGCCTCGACGACGCGCTCCCCCATCCCCGCCTCGCGGCACTTCGAGCCCGCCGTGTTGACCTCGCGCAGCAGCTCCTGCAGGAGGAAGTCGATCTTCTTGCCCACCGGACCGCCCTGCTCCAGCAGCCGGCGGAAGTGGTCGAGGTGGGCGCCGAGCCGCTGCACTTCCTCGGCCACGTCGGCGCGGTCGGCGGCGATCGCCGCCTCCTGCAGTAGGCGGTCGGGCGCCACCTCGGCGCCGTCGAGCAGCGCGGCCAGCCGCTCCCGCAGGCGCGCCATCAGGCTGGTCCGCACCTGGTCGTTGACCTCGGCGAGCCACTCGCGGAACGACGCCAGCAGTTGGAGCTCGCCCGCGATCTGGGGCCGCAGCGCCGCCGCCTCGCGTTCGCGCGCCGCCACCATGGCATCGCGCGCGGAGGCGACGAGGGCGAGTAGCGCCTGCAGCTCCTCGGGCGCCAGCGCCAGCTCGCCGCCGCCCTCGGCGAACCCCGGCAGCGCCAGCAGGTCGCGCAGCGCCAGCGGCGCCAGCTCGAGCCCGGCCGGGCGCTCGGCCAGCGCCGCGAGCAGCGCCTCGGCGACCTCCCAGTGCAGCGTGAGGCCGGTCTCCCCGCGCGCGGCGACGGCGAAGTCGACCGTCACCTGCACGCGCCCGCGGGCCACGCCGGTGGCCAGCACCGGGCGCAGAGCCGCCTCGAGCTCCACCGTGTCGAGGCGCGGGTGGGTGCGCACCGCCACCTCGAGGAAGCGCGAGTTGACCGCGGCGAGGCGCACCTCGGCGCGCAGGCGGCCGGAGAGGTCCCCGCCCGCCTGTCCGAACCCGGTCATGCTGCGCAACGTCCCAGCCATCGGCTCGCCTCCTTCGCGCCGGCGCCGCCCGCCGCCGTGCTAGATTCGCGCCGACGGCCGTGGCGCACGCCCCTTCGACCTCGAGCGACACACCACCGACGACAGCCGGGCGCGGCGTATCGTACACCGCGCGCGTCTGGACGTGGCGTTTGTGGGGATCCGGCCGCTCGGGCGTCGACGCGGCGCTGACCGTCGCGGCGCTGGCCGCGATTGCGCTGAGCCGGTTCGCCCTGCTCCCGCGCGGACCGTGGGAGTGGGACGAGACGCTGTTTGCGCGCGGCCTGCTCGCGTTCGACCTGCCGTCGCACTTCCCGCACCCGCCGGGGTTCCCGCTCTGGATGGCGCTGGGCTGGCTGGTGCGGCCGCTCGTCGCGACGCCGCTGCGCGGCCTGCAGCTCCTCTCCGCCGCCGCCTCCTGCCTGACCGTGTTCCCGCTCGCCGCGCTCGGCCGGCGCGCGGCCCCGCCGGCGGTCGCAGCCACCGCCGCGCTCGCGGTCCTCGCGGTGCCCGGCGTCTGGCTGCACGCCGGGCGGGGGTTCTCGGACACCCCGTCGGCGTTCTT
>JAJXUY010000311.1 GCA_021782525.1 Acidobacteriota bacterium
GCGCCGCCGCGGGCGAGGGCCGCCGGGGCGCCGTCCGGCCTCGACGCGTTGCTACGCGGGCGGATCGCCGGCGCGCCGCAGGAGTGCGTCGAGCAGCGCCTGCTCGGCGGCAACCGGTCGTTCGGCGACGCCATCGTGTTCGGGGACAGCACCAGCGAGGTGGTGTACCTGAACCGGCCGCCGATCCCGTGCCCGACCCTCGGCACCGGGCGCGCACTCGAGACCCGGACGGTCTCGGACAGGCTGTGCCGCGGCGACGTCGTCACGGTGTTCGACCCCGTCAGCGGGATGCAGGTCGGCGCCTGCGCCCTCGGCGAGTTCACGCCGTACCGCCGCGCCCGCTAACGCCAAGTCCTGGCCCGGCTGCCCGCGCGCCGATATACTGCCCCGCGTCGTTCCTGAAGGGGGGCTCCGATGCGAGGGTTGCGGCTGTTCGGCGTGGCGGTGGCGGCGGTGGTCGCTCTCGGCTCCGGGCCGGTGAGCGAGCCGGGGCTGGCGGGGTTCTCGGACGCGGCGGCCCGGGCCGAGCGCGAGTGGGAGGCGAAGTTCCGCGCGATCCCGGACCCGGTTCGGCTGCGCGACGACGTGCAACGCCTCTCGGCGCGGCCGCACGCGGTCGGCTCCGCGTACGACAAGGACAACGCCGAGTGGATCCTGGCGCAGTTCAAGGCGGCCGGGCTCGACGCCCACATCGAGACGTTCGAGGTGCTGTTCCCGACGCCGGTCGAGCGTCGCCTGGAGATGACCGCGCCGACGAAGTTCGTCGCCAAGCTGCAAGAGCCGCCGGTCGCCGGGGACCCGACGTCGGCGCAGACGAGCGAGCAGATCCCGACGTACAACGCCTACTCGGCGGACGGCGACGTGACCGGCCCGCTCGTCTACGTCAACTACGGCCTCCCCGAGGACTACGACCGCCTCGAGCGTCTTGGGGTCTCGGTCAAGGGCGCGGTGGTGATCGCCCGCTACGGGCACTCGTGGCGCGGGATCAAGCCGAAGGTCGCGGCCGAGCACGGCGCGGTCGGGTGCATCATCTATTCCGACCCGCGCGACGACGGCTACTTCGAGGGGGCGACGTTCCCCGCCGGCCCGTTCCGGCCGGACGAGGGGGTGCAGCGCGGCAGCGTGATGGACACCTACTACGTCGGCGACCCGCTGACCCCGGGCTGGGGCGCCACCAAGGACGCCAAGCGCCTGCCGCTCAAGGACGTCACCGTGATCACGAAGATCCCGGTGCTGCCGATCTCGTACGGCGACGCCCGGCCGCTGCTGGCGGCGCTGGGCGGCCCGATGGCGCCGGAAGCGTGGCGCGGCGCGCTGCCGTTCGCCTACCACGTCGGTCCGGGCGCGGCGCAGGTCCACCTCGTGGTCAAGTCCGACTGGGGGTTGAAGCCGGTCCACGACGTGATCGCGACGATCCCCGGCTCGACGTTTCCCGACGAGTGGGTGATCCGCGGCAACCACCACGACGCCTGGGTCAACGGCGCCGAGGACCCGGTCTCCGGCCAGGCCGCGTTGCTCGAGGAGGCGCGCGCGTACGGCGAGCTGCTCAAGCAGGGGTGGCGGCCGCAGCGGACGATCATCTACTGCGCCTGGGACGGCGAGGAGCCGGGCCTGCTCGGTTCCACTGAATGGGCCGAGACACACGCCGCGGAGCTGTCGCGGCACGCGGTCGCCTACCTCAACTCCGACTCGAACGGCCGCGGCTACCTCTCGATGGGCGGCTCGCACACGCTCGAGGCGTTCTACAACGACGTCGCCCGCGACATCACCGACCCCGAGTCGGGCGTGTCGGTGTGGCAGCGCCTCCGGCTGCACCGCATCGCCGAGGCGAAGACGGCGGAGGAGCGCAAGGAGATCCGGGAGCGCCCCGACCTGCGCATCGGCGCGCTGGGTTTCGGCTCCGACTACACGGTGTTCCTCGACCACCTCGGGATCCCGTCGCTGTCGCTCGGGTTCGGCGGCGAGGACGAGGGCGGGATCTACCACTCGATCTACGACGACTTCTACTGGTACACGCACTTCGGCGACACCACGTTCGTCTACGGCCGCGCGCTGGCGCAGACCACCGGCACCGCGGTGATGCGCCTGGCGGACGCCGAGCTGTTGCCGTACCGGTTCACGAACCTCGCCGACACCGTCGATCGCTACCTCGGCCAGCTCAAGAAACTGCTCGCCAGCGAGCGGGACGAGGCGCGCGAGCGCGACCTCGAGCTCAAGGAGGGCGTCTTCGCGGCGACCGTGGACCCGCGGGCGCCGCTGCTGCCGCCGCCGGCCGAGGCGGTGCCGCCGCACCTCAACTTCGCGCCGCTGGAGAACGCGGCCGAGACGCTGACGGGCAGCGCCGAGCGCTACGACGCCGCGGTCGCCAAGGCCCGGGCGAACGGCGGCGCCGGCCTGACCGGAGCGGCCGTCCATACCGTCGACGCGGCGCTGATGGGCGTCGAGCGGGCGCTGCTCGATCCGGCCGGGTTGCCGGGGCGGCCGTGGTTCGAGAACGCGCTCTATGCCCCGGGCATGTACACCGGCTACGGCGTCAAGACCGTGCCGATGGTGCGCGAGCCGATCGAGCTGCGGCGCTGGTCGGAGGCGGACGAGGGGATCGCGCGCACCGCGAAGGCGCTCACCGCGGCGGCCGCGGCGATCGACCGGGCGACGGCTGCGCTGGAGAAGGCGGCGCCGTAGCCGCCGCCCGCACCGTCGCCCGCCGGATGACGTCGAGGCGGGGGAAGTGTCGGCCGAGGTAGCGCTCGCCGAACTCGAACAGCGGCCCCTGCCGGCCGGCGCGGATGCCGCCGCCCGAGGCCTCGCCGTACTCGGCGTCGAGCGCGTCGGCGACCTCCATCCCCGCGACGACGGCGCCGAACGGCGCGAACCCCTCGGCGTCGAGGGTCTCGGAGTTGTCGCCGAGGTTGATGAACACCTGCGTCGCGCGGCCGTCGGCGACGGCGAAGGCAAACGCCACGGTGCCGCGCGCGTTGGCGATGCGGCGCGGGTCGTCGGGGAACGTCCGCGTCCGCCAGGCGTTCGCGACGCGGGGGTCGCCGTTGATGCCGAACTGCGCCCAGCGCCCGCGGACGACGCGGAAGAACCGGCTGCCGTCGTAGTAACCGGCGCGCACCAGGTTGTAGAAGCGCTCGGCGCCGCGCGGCGCCCAGTCGCGGTGCACCGCAATCACGATCACGCCCTTGCTCGTCTCGAGGCGCACGTTGAACCGTTCCGGCGCCGGGCGGTTGAGCACCGGCGCGTCGGGGTGGAGGAGCAACGAACGGGGGACCGGGGAGCCCGCTGCGAGCCACGACGGGACGCCGGCACTCGCGACGAGAAGGAGCGCGCCCGCGAGGGCGAGGCGCGCTCCCGGCGCCGGGCTCACCGCCGCCTCACGGGCGCCGCGATTCTTGCAGCAACCGCACGAGGTACCGCTCCCACAGCACGGCCTTGGTGTGGCTGCCGTGGCCGACGGTCTGGTCGCTGGCGGGGATCACGACCGCCTCGCCGTGCTTGACCCGCTTG
>JAJXUY010000312.1 GCA_021782525.1 Acidobacteriota bacterium
TCCCCGGGCTCGCCCTCGACCGCACCGGGGTGGCGCTGCTCGGCGCGCTCGCCCTCGTCGCCTCCGAGCGGGTGAGCCCGGAGGCCGCGTGGCGGGCGGTGGACGTGCCGACGCTGGCACTGCTGTTCGGCCTGATGGTGGTCTCGGCGCAGTTCCGCCTCGGGGGGTTCTACACCTGGGTGACGCGCCGGGCGGCCGGCGCGGCAGTCTCGCCGCCGGCGCTCCTCGCGCTCGTGATCGCGGTGGCCGGCGGGCTGTCGGCGGTGCTCGCCAACGACATCGTCTGCCTCGCGGTGGCGCCGCTCCTCGTCGAGGGGTGCGCCCGGCGCGGCCTCGACCCGGTCCCGTTCCTGCTCGCCCTCGCCGCCGCCGCCAACGTCGGCTCCGCGGCGACCCTGATCGGCAACCCGCAGAACATGCTGATCGGGCAGACGCTGCACCTCTCGTTCGCCGGCTACCTCGGCGCCGCGGTGGTCCCCGCGCTCCTCGGCCTCGGCGTGGTGTGGGCCGTCGTGGCGGCCTCGGTGCGCGGCGCGTGGCTGCGGCCGACCGCGGTGCCGGCGGTCGAGGGGGTGAGCCTGAACCGCTGGCAGACCGGCAAGGGCCTGCTCGTGCTCGGCCTGCTCCTGCTCGGCTTTCTCTTCGCGCCGCTGCCGCGCGAGGTGCTCGCCCTCGCCGCAGCGGCGGTGCTGCTGACCAGCCGGCGGATGGCGTCGCGCGACCTCCTCGGTCTGGTCGACTGGCACCTGCTCGTGCTCTTCGTCGGGCTGTTTGTCGTGAACTTCGCCCTCGCGGACTCGGGGACGCTGGCGGCGGCGACGCAGGCGCTGGCGCGCCGCGGCGTCGAGGTCGCCCGCCCCGGCGTGCTCTTCCCGCTCACCGTGGTGCTCTCCAACCTCGTCTCCAACGTCCCGGCCGTGATGCTGCTGCTGCCGCAGGCGAACGGTCCGCTCGCCGGGCCGCTGCTCGCCCTCGCGTCCACGTTCGCCGGCAACCTGATCATCGTCGGGTCGGTCGCGAACATCATCGTGGTGGACCAGGCGGCGCGTCTCGGGGTCCGCATCGGCTGGCGGCAGCACGCCCGCGTCGGCGTCCCGGTGACCCTCGCGACGCTGGCGATCGCGGCTGCGTGGCTCGCGCTCGTCGCCCGCTGAACCGCCGCCGAGGTGCCCGGCGCCGACCCCCTTGACAACATCGATTCTTGCCCTATCTTTAACTCGAGTATGGACACGGTCGTCTCACCTGACCAGCCTCCAAGTAGTACCCACCGCGTGAAGCGTTGTTCCGCGGCCGCAGGGAGAGTCTCCCCCATCGCGGCCGCGGTTGCTTTTCCCACCACGAGCATGCTCGCCACGGCGGCGTGCGGTCTGCCGTCGCCGCGGCTGAGCGCTGGCGGGACCCGAGCCTAAGGGGACGAGAGCCATGCTCCCGTGCCCCTCGAGGGCTTTTCTGCCGGGCCGGCAGCGGGTGGCCCCTAGAGCAGCAGAGCAGAGAGAGTCCGAGTCCCTGTCCACCCGAACCATGCGCAACGGACGTGACGCCTCCCGCTCCGGAGGTAGGAGATCATGAACGAAAACACGGCAGCTGCGGACCCACTGATAGCTGGCGCGCGGCGCGACGAGATCTGCCGGATCTTCGGCGAATCGTACGACCCCGCGCGCTGGAACGACTGGCGCTGGCAGATGCGCCACCGCTTCATCAAGCCGGAGCAGTTCGAGAAGCTGCTCCGCCTCACCGCCTCGGAGCGCCGCGGCCTGGCGATGACACACGAGAAGTTCGCCGTGGCGGTGACGCCGCACTTCGCCGAGCTCATCGACCCCAACGACCCCGACTGCCCGATCCGCCGCCAGGTCGTGCCGCGCGAGGAGGAGCTGCTCGTCGGCCCGGGCGACATGACCGACCCGTGCGGCGAGGACCACGACGAGGTCGTCCCCGGCCTCGTCCACCGCTACCCCGACCGCGTCCTCCTGCTCGCACTCGACACCTGCGCGGCGTACTGCCGTTACTGCACGCGCTCGCGCCTGGTCAACCAGGGCGAACTCGACCCGCTGCCGCGCCGGCTCGATGCGGTGGTCGCGTACCTCGAGGCGCACACCGAGGTGCGCGACGTGCTGCTCTCGGGCGGCGACCCGCTGCTGATGTCGGAGGACCGCCTCGACGAGGTGCTCGGCCGCATCCGCGCGATCCCGCACATCGAGTTCGTGCGCCTCGGCTCGCGCGTGCCGTCGTTCCTACCGCAGCGCATCACGCCGGAGCTGGTCGCGGTGCTGCGCAAGCACCGCGTCTGGCTGTCGCTGCACTTCTGCCACGCGCGCGAGATCACGCCGGACGTCGCGCACGCTTGCGACCTGCTCGCCGACGGCGGCATCCCGCTCGGCTCGCAGACCGTTCTGCTCAAGGGCGTCAACGACGACGTGCAGACGCTCAAGGACCTCGTGCACGCGCTGCTCAAGGTGCGGGTGCGCCCGTACTACCTCTACCAGTGCGACCCGGTCGTCGGCACCGGCCACCTGCGCACCAGCGTCGCCAAGGGGATCGAGCTGATCTCCGGGCTGCGCGGCCACACCACCGGGTACGCAGTGCCGACGTACGTGATCGACGCCCCGGGCGGCGGCGGCAAGGTGCCGATCCAGGCCGAGACGATCGTCTCGTACGAGAACGGCCAGGCGCTGCTGCGCAACTGGGCGGGGCGGACGTACGCGTACGTGGATCCGGCGGAGCACGCCTAGGCGCATGGGTCTCGCGATCGGCCTCGCCTACGACCTGAAGGGCGACTACCTCGCGGCCGGGTTCTCCCCGGAGGACGTGATGGAGTTCGACGGCGAGGACACGCTCGCCGGCCTCGAGGAGGCGCTCGCCGGCCTCGGCCACCGCGCCGAACGGATCGGGCGCGGGCGGGAGCTGGCCCGCCGCCTCGCCGGAGGCGAGCGCTGGGACCTGGTGTTCAACATCTGCGAGGGGGTCTGGGGCCGCTCGCGCGAGGCGCAGGTGCCGGCGCTGTGCGAGCTGTTCGACCAGCCGTACACCTTCGCCGACCCCCTCACCTGCGCGCTCACGCTCGACAAGGCGATGGCCAAGCGCGTGGTGCGCGACCACGGCCTGGCGACGGCGCCGTTCGCGGTGGTCGCTTCGCCGCAGGACGCGGCCGCGGTGGAGCTGCCCGTGCCGCTGTTCTTGAAGCCGGTCGCCGAGGGCAGCTCGAAGGGCGTGACCGGACGCTCGCTGGTGCGCGACCGCGGCGAGCTCGCCGCCACCTGCCGCGAGCTGCTCGAGCGCTTCCGCCAGCCGGTGCTGGTCGAGGCGTTCCTCCCCGGGCGCGAGGTCACGGTCGGGATCGTCGGCCACGGGGCGAGCGCTCGCACGGTCGGGGTGCTCGAGGTCTCCTTCACCGAGCACGCCGAGACCGCGGCGTACACCGCGCTCAACAAGGAGGAGTACCAGGAGCGGGTCGCCTACCGCGTGCTCACCGACGACCCGCTGGCGGCGCCGGCGCGAGCGCTCGCAC
>JAJXUY010000313.1 GCA_021782525.1 Acidobacteriota bacterium
CTCGAAGAAGCGGCGCCCGTCGCAGTCGGTCACGTGCAGGGCGCGCTGGCGCACGAGCCAGGCGTGGACGGCCGGCTGGGCGCGCAGCGCGGCGCCGTCGATCGCGACCACCGCGGAGGCGGCCTCCGGGACGCGGCGCACCAGCTCCGCCGCGGTCGGTGGGGCTGCGAGTGCGGCGGGGGCCGCCAGCGCGACCAGGAGCGATGCCAGAGCGAGCTTTCTCATGCGAACCTCCTAGAAGTTCTTGCGGTTGAAGGCGAGCACCGCGGCGGCGAGGCAGACGACGCCGAACGCCGCCGTGCTGGCCAGCGGCAGCACGGCCGGGGTGCCCTTGCCGAGCACGTACGCGGTGAGGTCGCGGCCGATCTCGGCGGTCTTGGGGAGGACCCAGTACAGCGCGTTGACCACACCGGCCGCGAGGCGGGAGTCCATCGCGGCGGCGATCCGGTCGTGGGCGACGAGCGGGACCGAGAGCAGGTAGAGCGCATACGGCAGCATGATCGAGAGCGGCGTCGACGAGGTCACGACCCCGATCAGGTACATGAAGCCGAGGTACGAGAGGAACACGACCAGGATCAGGCCGCTCGCCGCGAGGAAACGCGGGTTCCAGACGCGGGTCTTGGCCGAAACGATCACGAACACCCCGCCGCAGAGCACGAGCAGGTTGGCCGAGACGAGCGTCACGGCGCCGAGGAAGCGGCCGAGGAGGAGGTGGGTGCGGCCGATCGGGCGCGTCACGTACAGGTCCACGGTCCCGCGGCGCTGCAGGTTCGGCACCTGTGAGCCGGTGGCGAACACGGCGAGGAAGACCCCGAGCACGTACAGGATGCCGGCGAACACCGACTCTCCGGCCGCCACCACGGAGGTGATCGCAGGCCCCTTCGCCGGCAGCTCGAACGCCTTGCCGAACAACGTGCCCGCCGCGAGCGCCCCGTCCACGACGTCGAGGTTGAGCGCAAAGGTGAGGACGAGCAGGAACAGCGCCGAGACCGCGAGGAACCCGAGCAACGTGTAGCGGGCGAGCGCCTCGCGCCAGGTGTCCACGACCAGGGCCCACGTCTTCACCGCCCACCTCCGGGGTCGTGGTCCGTGGTCCGTGGTCCATGGTCCGAAAGTGCGGCGCGCTCCTCGCCCTCGACGACCTCGATAAAGACGTCCTCGAGCGCCGCCCGCAGCGGACTCACTTCGGCGATCAGGAGGCGGTCGGCGCGGAGGCGGTCCACCAGGCGGTTGAGCGCGGCCAGGTCGGTCACCGCGACCTCGAAGCTGCCGTTGCTGGCGACGACGCTGACGCCCTCACCGGCCAGGAGCTCCGGCGCGGGGGCCTGGCCACCGCCGAGCCGGACCCGGTAGCGCACCGTCGGGGTCGTGAGGTCGTTCACCGTCCCCTGGCGCACCACGCGGCCCTGGTGCAGGATCGCCACCCGGTCGCAGGTGCGCTCCACCTCGGAGAGGAGGTGGGAGTTGATGAAAACCGTCGTGCCCTCGTGCCGGGTGGCGAGCAGGATGTCGCGGATCCGCCGCCGCCCCACCGGGTCCACCCCGTCGGTCGGCTCGTCGAGGAAGAGGATCTCCGGCTCGTCTACCAGTGCGCACGCGAGCCCGAGCCGCTGCGTCATCCCCTTGGAGTAGCGGCCGACGCGGTCGCCGCCGCGGTCGCCGAGGCCGACGAGGTCGAGCAGCTCGGGCGTCCTGCGGTCGAGCTCCGCCTCGCCGACGCCGGCGAGGCGGCCGAACAGGCGCAGCGACGCCTCCCCCGTCAGGTACCCGGGGAACCGGTGGCCCTCGGGGAGGTACCCGATGCGGCGCCGCGCTCCCGGCTGGCGCGGGTCGCGGCCGCGCACGCGCACCTCGCCGGCTGTCGGGCGGGCGAGGCCGAGAAGGACCTTGACCAGTGTCGTCTTGCCGGCGCCGTTGGCGCCGAGCAGCCCGAACACCTCGCCGCGCCCGACCTCGAGGTCGACACCGTCGAGGGCGCGCAGGCGCCGGCGGCCGCGGCGGAACTCCTTGGCAAGCCCGGAGACGGCGATCGCGGCCGGAGAAGTGTCCACGTTCGATATACGACGGCGGCAGCGGTCGTGTTCTCCTGGCCCGCGCCGGCCGGCCGCCGGGGCGGCGGGGGTGGCGGGAACGGCCGGCGCACGGTACGATCCGCACTGCGCGGCGCCCGGCGTGCCACCGGCGCTGCAGGAGGGGTTTCATGTCATTGCCGCCCAACGATGTCCTCGACCTCGAACTCGCCGCCGCCGGCGCCCGCCGGATCGCCTGGGCCGACGCGCACATGCCGGTCCTCGCCTCGATCCGCGAGCGCTTCACGAGAGAGCGGCCGCTCGCCGGCCAGCGGCTCGCCGCGTGCCTGCACGTGACGACCGAGACCGCGAACCTGGTCCGCACGCTGGTCGCGGGTGGCGCCGAGGTCCGCCTGTGCGCCTCCAACCCGCTCTCGACGCAGGACGACGTCGCCGCGGCGCTGGTGGCCGAGCACGGCGTCGCCGTGTTCGCCGTCAAGGGGGAGGACAACGCCCGCTACTACCGTCACATCCGCGCCTGCCTCGAGTTCTCTCCGACGCTCACGATGGACGACGGCGCCGACCTGGTGTCATCGCTGCTGTTCGTCGCCCGCGGCGAGCTCGACGGCGTTCACCCCGAGGTGCAGGCGTTCGCCCGCGCCCTCGGCGCCGCCGGCCGGGACGCGCTGATCGCCGGCGTGCTCGGCTCCACCGAGGAGACCACCACCGGCGTGATCCGCCTGCGGGCGATGGAGCGCGACGGCGTGTTGCGCTTCCCCGTCGTCGCGGTCAACGATTCCGACACCAAGCACTTGTTCGACAACCGCTACGGCACCGGGCAGTCCACGGTCGACGGCATCATCCGCGCCACCAACGTGCTGCTCGCCGGCAAGGTGGTCGTGGTCGCCGGCTACGGCTGGTGCGGGCGTGGGGTCGCGACGCGCGCCCACGGCTTCGGGGCGCGCGTCGTCGTCACCGAGGTCGACCCGGTCAAGGCGATCGAGGCCGCGATGGACGGGTTCGCCGTGATGCCAATGCGCGACGCGGCGCCGCTCGGCGACGTGTTCGTCACCCTCACCGGCGACACCACGGTGATCACGGCGGAGCACATCGCGACGATGAAGGACGGCGCGATCCTGGCCAACTCCGGTCACTTCGACGTCGAGATCGACCTGCCCGGGCTGCGCGCGATGGCCACCGAGGTGTTCGAAGCACGCCCATCGGTGCAAGGGTTCCGCGTGCGCGGCGGCAAGACCGTGTTCCTGCTCGCCGAGGGGCGCCTGGTCAACCTCGCCGCGGCGGAGGGACACCCGGCCGCGGTGATGGACATGTCGTTCGCCAACCAGGCGCTCGCGGCCGAGCACCTGGTCAAGCACGGGCGCGAGTTGACGGCGAACGTCTACCGCCTTCCCGAGGAGCTCGACCGCGAGATCGCGCGCCTGAAGCTCGCCACGATGGGGCTCACCATCGACACGCTGACCGACGAGCAGGCA
>JAJXUY010000314.1 GCA_021782525.1 Acidobacteriota bacterium
CGCCGGGGGTCTCCACGTTCACCGTGAACCTGCAGCCGTACGACATGCAGGAGAAGGACAAGATCCTCGCCGGCCTCAGCGCGGGGACGAGCCAGGGCCTGATCGTGCGCGCCAGCGTCAGTTCGGGGAACGGCGCGATCCTCGCGTATCTGTCGGAAGTGGACAACACGACCAACGCCCCGGCGACCCAGGAGGGTTTCAGGTTCGGCTACTGACGGCGCGGGGGCCCGTGCCACCGCGTTCGAGAACAGGAAGGAATGACGCGAGATGAGGAACAAGATCGTTGCAGTGGCGGCGGCGGCCCTGATGCTCGGGGCCGTCGCCATGGCCGCGGGCGCCGCCACCTCCGCGCCGGCGCCGAAACCGCAGACGACCTGCCCGGTCACCGGCAAGCCGATCGACCCGAAGACGAGCCCGCACGTCGACTGGCAGGGGCAACGCATCTACTTCGCCGACGCGGCGGCCGCGAACGCGTTCCGCCACGATCCCGAGAAGGTGTTCGCCACGATCGCGGCGGAGGGCGTCACGTTGCAGAACATCGAGACCGTATGCCCCGTCTCCGGCGAAAAGCTCGAGGGCGGCGACATGGGCGAGCCGGTGAGCCTCGTCTACAAGGGGCGCACGGTCCGCTTCTGCTGTCCGATGTGCCCGCCGCAGTTCGAGAAGGACCCCGCCAAGTACCTGGCGAAGTTGCCGGGCGAGCAGAACGGCCGGAAGTAGGCCGGAGCGGGCACGGCACCGGCGGCTCGCGCTGTGGACCCCGCCCCTCACGGGCGGGAGGATGCCGCGGCGGAGCACCGTCGGCGGGTCGGGGTGGTGGCGAGTTGCCTGCATTGGGGCGGCGGCACAGGGGGGCGCGACGCCTGGGTCGAGCGGGCCGTCGCGCTCGTCTGGGCCACCGTGGCGTTCAACCTGGCCGAGGGCCTCGTGTCGCTCCGGTTCGGAGTCGCGGACCGTTCGATCGCCCTTCTCGGCTTCGGTGCCGACAGCTTCTTCGAGGTCGGCTCCGCGTTGCTCGTCCTGTGGCGGCTCCGCGGCGGCGCCGGCGACCGGCCCGACGGCGAGCTCGCGAGGGAGCGGCTGGCGACGCGGGGGATCGGCCTCCTCCTCGGGCTCCTCGGGGTCGCGACCGCCGCGGGCGCGGCGCTGCAGCTCGCAGCCGGGCGGCGTCCGAACACCACGTACCCGGCACTCCTGATCTCCCTCGTCTCTCTCGCCTGCATGTTCGCCCTCTGGCGCGCCAAGCTGCGCGCGGCCCGGGCGCTCGACAGCCGGGCGGTGGCCAGCGACGCCGCCTGCAGCCTGGCGTGCATGAAGCTCTCCTCCGTCGTGCTGGCTGGCAGCCTGGCGTTCGTCGTCCTCCCCGCCGCCTGGTGGGCCGATGCGGCCGCGGCCGGCGTGCTGGCTGGCCTCATCGCGGCCGACGGCTGGGCGATGGTACGGGCTTCCCGGCAGCCCGACTTCTCGGGCGGGTGCGGCTGCGCCGAGTGAGCCGCACGGTGGGCTGAGCCTCGGGGACCCTTGACAGTCGCTCGAGCTGGTACGATAATTCGCGTGGAGACGAATTGATGACCAGCCCGCTCGACCAGCTCGTCGCGATCCACAAGGCCCTCGCCCACCCGGCCCGCGTGCGCGTCGTCATGATGCTGCGCCGCGGCGAGCTGTGCGTCTGCCAGATCAACGCCGTCATCGGGCTGGCGCCGTCCACGATGTCCGCGCACCTGCGCGAGCTCAAGGACGCCGGACTGCTCGCCGAGCGCAAGGCGGGCCGCTGGGTGCACTACCGCCTCGCCGCCGAGGGCGCCGCGGCCGACGCCCTGCGCATCGTGAGCGCCGCCCTCGCCGGCGCGCCCGAGGTCGCCGCCGACGCGGCGCTGCTCGCCGCGATCACGGCGTTGCCTGTCGCGGCCGTCACCCGGCCCGGGTTCGACGTCGCGGCGCTGCGAAGGACGTGCTGCCCTCCGCGGCAGCGGACGCGCGAGAGAGAGGAGAGCACGCGATGAACGACCAGGAGATCAAGGGTTCGGTCAGGGAGCACTACGCCTCGATCGCGCGCCGCGGCGGCGGTTGCTGCGGCCCGGCCCCGAGCTGCTGCGGCGCCGCCACTCCGGTGGGGATCAGCAAGGCGGTGGGCTACACCGATGCGGAGCTGGCCGCGGTGCCCGACGGCTCGAACCTCGGCCTCGGGTGCGGCAACCCCCTGGCGCTCGCGGCGCTGCGGCCCGGCGACGTGGTCGTGGACCTCGGTTCGGGGGCCGGCTTCGATTGCTTCCTCGCCGCCGGACGCGTCGGGCCCAACGGTCGGGTCATCGGCGTCGACATGACGCCGGAGATGCTCGATCGCGCCCGTGCCAACGCCGCCCGTGACGGCGCCGCTAACGTCGAGTTCCGTCTCGGCGAGATCGAGAACCTGCCGGTCGCCGACGGCAGCGCGGACGTGGTGATCTCGAACTGCGTCATCAACCTCTCCACCGACAAGCCGCGGGTGTTCCGCGAGGCGCTCCGCATCCTCAAGCCCGGCGGCCGGCTCATGGTCTCCGACCTCGTGCTCGACCGCCCGCTGCCGGACAGCGTGGCGCGCTCGGTCGCGGCGTACGCGGGGTGCATCGCCGGCGCGATGCTGCGGGAGGCCTACCTCGCCGCCATCCGGGAAGCGGGTTTCGTCGACGTCGAGGTGCTGGCGGAGTCGGGCTACGAGATCGGCATCGCCGACGCCGACGACACCGAGGCGGCGCTCCTCGAGGCCGTGGAGACCACGCCCGCCGACGCGCAGGCGGCCGCGGCGGCGGTCCGCAGCGTCCGCGTCTCGGCGCGCAAGGAGACGCGGTGATGGCGGCCAGCGACCGCGCCGTGAGCCCGGCGACCGGGAGCGCCAACGGCAAGCTTGCGGCCTGGGTCGTGCGGGCGCTCATCGGAGCCGGTGCCGTCGCGCTCTGGGTGGCGCTGTACGCGAGCCTCGCCCCGCTCTCCCGTGCCGTGACCTACCGCCTCTTCCCCCATTCGCCCCGCACGCACCTCGCGTCGGCGGTCGAGTTCTTCGTCTTCGAGGCGCCCAAGGTGCTCATGCTGCTCCTGCTCGTCGTGTTCGCGGTCGGGGTCGTGCGCTCGTTCTTCACGCCGGAGCGGACGCGCCGCATCCTCGCCGGGACGCACGAGTCGGCGGGCAACGTCCTCGCCTCGCTGCTCGGGGTCGTCACGCCGTTCTGCTCCTGCTCGGCGGTGCCGCTGTTCATCGGGTTCGTGACCACCGGCGTCCCGCTCGGCGTGACGTTCTCGTTCCTGGTTGCGGCGCCGATGATCAACGAGGTCGCGCTGGTGCTGCTGTACGGCATGTTCGGCTGGAAGGTCGCCGCCGTCTACATGGGGACGGGCCTCGCGATCGCGATGACCTCCGGCTGGGTCATCGGCCGCCTCGGGATGGAGCGCCACGTCGAGCCGTGGGTGTACGAGATGAAGGTGGGTGCCGCCGCCGAGGGCGATGGGCCGACCACCTGGGCCG
>JAJXUY010000315.1 GCA_021782525.1 Acidobacteriota bacterium
GGGGACGGACATGGTGCGGGCGGAGCTGTTCGTGCTCGGCCGACTCGCCGAGATTCGCTCCTCGCTGCCGCCCACCGCCGTCACCGCCGTGCACCGCTTCACGTTCTCGGTGTTCCCGATCATCGGCATCAGCCTCACCAGCCAGACGCGCGACCTCACGCACCTGTGGGAGGAGGCGCAGTACGACCTCAAGCCGCGCTTCCTGCGCATCCCCGGCGTCGCCCGCGTTTTCCTCGTCGGCGGCCGCGCCCCCGAACTGCACGTCATCGTCGACCCGGTGCGGCTGCTCGCAGCGCACCTCGCCCTCGCCGACATCAACGACGCGCTGGCACGCAACAACATCGTCACCTCCACCGGGATGCTCGAGGAGAACCACACCCTTTACCTCACCGTCCTCGATGGTCGCGTCCGCACCCCCGCCGAGATCGAGCGCATGGCGATCGCGGTCGTCAACGGCCATCCGGTGCGCATCGGCGACGTGGCCCACGTCGTGCGCGGTCCCGAGCCGGTGTTCAACGTGGTCACCGCCCAGGGGGTCGAGGCGGTTCTCCTCATGGTGCAGAGCCAGCCCGACGGGAGCACGCTCGACATCGCCAAGGCGCTCAAGGCCAAGCTCGCGGAGCTCAGGCGCGAGCTGCCTCCCGACATGAAGCTGACGTTCTTCTACGACCAGTCGCTGCTGGTGCACGACTCGGTCAACAGCGTCTGGGAGGCGATCCTCTTCGGCCTGCTCCTTTCCGTCGCAATCATCTACCTCTTCCTCAAGGACTGGGGGACGACCTGGGTCGCCACGCTGGTGATTCCGGTTGCGGTGCTCGTCGCCCTGGTGGCGATGAAGGCCGCACACATGTCGTTCAACCTGATGACGCTGGGTGGAATCGCCGCGGCGATCGGCCTCGTCATCGACGACGCGATCGTCGTCGTCGAGTCGATCCACACCACCCTCGCGCTCGGCTCCGAGCGGCGCATCGCCGTGCAGCGCGCGATCGAGGAGATCCTGCCTCCGCTCACCGGTTCGACGCTGACGCCGGTGGTCGTGTTCCTTCCCCTGGCCTTCCTCGACGGCGTCAGCGGCGTGTTCTTCCGCGCGCTCGCGCTCACGATGGTCGTGGCGCTGCTCACCTCGCTCGCACTGGCCGTCACGCTGACGCCCTCGCTCGCCGTCTGGCTCTCGCCGAAGCGCGAACGGAACGACGCCGACACGGCCGAGGAAGGCGGCGCCGTGCTCGCGCGCGTCCGCTCGGTGTACGAGAAGGCCGTCCGCGCGGCCCTCGCCCACCGCTGGATGACCCTGGGGGCGTGCGGGCTCTTGCTGGTAGCCGGCGCCGGCGTCACGTTGCACCTGAAGAGCGAGTTCTTGCCGCCGATGGACGAGGGCGGGTTCATCGTCGACTACATCGCCCCGCCCGGCACCTCGCTCACCGAGACCAACCGCCAGATGCTGGTGGCGGAGTCGATCATCCGCAAGATCCCCGAGGTGGAGAGCTACTCGCGGCGGACCGGCGCCCAGCTCGGCCTCGCCATCACCGAGCCGAACACCGGCGACTTCCTGATCAAGCTCAAGGCCAAGCGGACACGTTCGACCGACGACGTGATCGCCGAGTTGCGCCGCGAGCTGACCACGGCGCTCCCCGACGTGCAGTGGGAGTTCCCGGGGATCCTCACCGACCTGATCGGCGACCTGCAGGGGGCGCCGCAGCCGATCGAGATCCGGCTCTTCTCGCCCGACACCGGAGCGCTCAAGCGCGAGGCGCCCGAGGTGGCCGCCCGCATCGCCAAGGTGCCCGGCGTGGTGGACGTGTTCGACGGCCTCATCTACGCCGGCTCGACGCTGACGCTGCGCCTGCGCGAGACCGACGCGCGCCGCTTCGGGCTCACCGCCCAGGACGTCGCGACCGCGGTCAACACCGCGATGCTGGGCGAGACCCCCTCGACCGTGCTGCAGGGCGATCGCGTGCTGGCCGTGCGCGTCCGCGTCGACTCCTCGCGCGTGGCCCGCATCGGCGCCCTCGCCGACCTGCCACTGCGCACCCCCGACGGCTCGGTGGTCCGGCTCTCGCAGGTCGCCGACATCGTCGAGGAGGCGGGCCAGCTCGAGCTGCACCGCGACGACCTGCGTCAGGACGTCGCCGTGACCGCACGGCTCGAAGGGCGCGACCTCGGCAGCGCAATGGCCGAGATCCAGCGGGTGCTCGCCGCCGATCCCACGCTTCCCGCCGGCATGGTCGAGTACGGCGGGCTGTTCAAGCAACAGCAGGAGTCGTTCCGCAACCTGCTCGGCGTGCTCGGCATGGCGATCGTCCTAGTGTTCACCGTGCTGCTGCTCGAGTTCCGCTCGTTCCGCGAACCGACCTCGATCGTGTTCGGCGCCGTTCTCGCGCTCTTCGGCACCGTGCTCGCCCTGTGGGTGACCGGCACCTCGCTCAACGTCGTGTCGTTCCTCGGCGCGATCATCGGCGTCGGCATCGTCGCCAAGAACGGGATCCTCATGCTCGACTTCGTCGACCGGTTGCGCGGCGACGGGTACTCGCTGGTCGAGGCGCTGGTGCGATCGGGCAAACGCCGTCTCCGTCCCGTGCTGATGACGTCCCTCGCCGCCGCGCTCGGGATGCTGCCGCTCGCCTACGGCGTCGGCTCCGGCGCCGACATGCTGCGCCCGCTCGCCATCGCGGTCATCGGCGCGCTGTGCATCTCGGTCCTCCTCTCGCTGGTGGCAACCCCGACGGTGTACCTGCTCCTGGCGCCACGAAGCTCCCGCGAGCCTGCCGAGGAGTAGCGGCGGCCGACCCTCGTTTCGCGAACTGGTCTCAGTGGCATCAATGATGCATGAGCTTCTCGCGGGCGGCGGCGCCGCCGCCGCCCTGAGCCGTGCCGGCGTTCGCGGCCGGCGCGGCGGGAGGCGATCATGAGCGTGAACTTCTTGCGCGGTGCCGGGCTCGTTGCGATCTCGCTCGGGGCGCTGGCGGCCCCATCGGGGGCCGCCGTCCTGTCGGTCGGCGCCTCCGACCCGGGCGCGGCCACTGTCACCTATCGGGGACCGAGGATCCAGGTGGCGATCTCCGACCGCTACGCGAGGTACCACCCCGGCGGGCCGTGGCTCCTGCTCGACGCCGAGATGAGCGCGACCGGCGGGGTGATCAGCATCCCGAGGAGCGCGATCGCCGTGCGGACGCCCTCCGGAGAGGTCGTTCCGCTCGCCACCCAGAGCGAGTTCGAGGCCGGCTACCCGCAGCTCGCCTCGGCGATCGTGCTGGCGAACTTCCATCGCGCCAACCTCGACTACTTCCTCCCCGAGCGCCCGCGCCAGATGGACCTCTTCCGCCTGCACGGGGTCGGGTGGGTGGTGCCGTCGCTGGTTCTGGACCCGTTCCACAACTCATACGGCCGTCTCTACTTCCATCTCCCGAACGGGGTGCAACGGGGCCGCTACGAGCTGCTGATCGGCGTACCGAAGGGCGAGGCCGTCATCCCCTTCCACGTCTGAGCGCC
>JAJXUY010000316.1 GCA_021782525.1 Acidobacteriota bacterium
CTCCCGCGAGGCGGGCGCGGGCGACGCGCGCGCCGACGGCGAGCGCCCAGTGGAAGAGGCGGCGGCGCGCCGGCGGGGCGGCGTCGACCTTGGCGAGCACGGCGTCGCGTATCTTCTCGAACACCCGCGGCACGCTGCAGAAGTACACCGGTCGGATCACCGGCAGCAGCTCGGCCACATGCCGGGCGTGGCAGTACGCCCGCGGGTTCGACAACCGCATGTAGGCGTACCCGGCGCAGCGCTCGAGGACGTGGCACAGCGGCAGGAACTCGAGCACGAGCTCGCGGCCCGTGATCGGCGTGCGCCCCGACACCGCCGCCGAGTTGTCGATGAAGTTGCGGTGGGTCAGCCTCACGCCCTTGGGGTCGCCGGTGGTGCCGGAGGTGTAGATGACCGTGGCCAGGTCGTCGGGGCCGATCGCCTCGGCGCTCGCCCAGAAGCTCGCCACGGCGTCGGCCGACGCGCCGGAAGCGAGGACCTCCTCGAACGACCGCGCGCCCTCCACCGGCGCGCCCTCGATCTGGACCACGTGCTCGAGGCCGGCGCCATCGCGGCGAACGCCGACCAGCGCGGCGGCGTGCTCGGCGCTGTCCGCCACCGCCACGCGGCAGCCGGAATCGCGCACCTGGAAGGCGACCTGGGCGGGGGTGAGGGTGGTGTACACCGGCACGTCCACGGCGCCGAGGTCGAGCGCCGCGACGTCCACCATGTGCCACTCCGGGCGGTTGTCGGACATCAGCATGACCCGGTCGCCGCGCCCGACGCCGAGCCGGGCGAGACCGGCCGCGAGCGCGGCCGTCCGCTCGAGCACCTCCCGCGTCGAGAGCCAGCGCGCCTCGCCGGGACGGAAGAGGGCGCAGTGGTGTTCCTTCTCGACCACCACGTCGCGCCGGAAGATCTCGACGATCGAACGCTCGCTCATGGCCACCTCCTCCCGGCGCCGGACCCTGCGCCGCCGGCGGTACGGGTCCGTTTCGTTGGCACAAACCTTCTCTCAAAATTGTAGCGTCTCCCGCAGCTCGGGCCACGGGGTCCTCGCGCGCCGCCGCGCCGGGCCCGGGTATGATCGGGGCCGTGGCCAGGGAGGTCCCGACCCGCGCTCTCCTCGTCGCCCTCGTCCCGGCCGTGGCGCTGGTGGCCGGCCTGCCGTTCGCGAACCGGATCGAGCCGATCGTGCTCGGGCTGCCGTTCCTGCTCGCCTGGATCCTGGGCTGGGTGCTGCTCACGCCGCTCTTCCTCGCCCTCGCGTACGTCCTCGTCGGGACGGCGCGCGGAGCGCGGCGGTGACCACGCCGCTCGTCGTCATCGTGGCGTTCGTCCTCCTCGCGGCGGCGGTCGGCGTGGTCGGGCGCGGCCGCGGCGAGATGAACCTCGAACGCTGGGCCGTCGGCGGCCGGCGCTTTGGGGTCGTGCTCGTGTGGCTGCTGACCGCCGGCGAGATCTACACCACCTTCACCTTCCTCGGCGCCTCGGGCTGGGCGTACTCGCGCGGTGCGCCGGCGTTCTACATCCTCGCCTACGGCACGATCGGCTACATCATCTCGTTCTTCCTCCTGCCGCCGGCGTGGCGGATGGCGAAGCGTCTCGGCCTGCACACGCAGCCGGACTTCTTCCTCGCGCGCTACGGCAGCCCGGCGCTCGCATCGCTCGTGGTGGTGATCGGCGTGGTTTCGATCGTGCCGTACCTCCAGCTCCAGCTCGCGGGGCTCGGCATGATCGTCGAGATCGCCAGCGCCGGCGCGATCTCCTCGACCGTGGCGATCGTGGTCGCCTTCGCGGCCACGTGCCTGTTCGTCTACACGAGCGGGATCAAGGGGATCGCCTGGGTGGCCATCGTCAAGGACGTGGCGATGATCGTCGCGGTGGCCGTCATCGGGGTCGGGTTGCCGGCGATGTACTTCGGCTCCGTCGGGAAGATGTTCGCCGAGCTGATCCGGCGCCACCCGGCCTACCTCACCTTCCCGGGGGGGACGACGACGATGGGCGTCGGCTGGGTGGTGAGCACCGTGCTCCTCACGGGCCTGGGGTACTACTGCTGGCCACACACGTTCGCGTCCGCCTTCTCGGCGAAGGACGACCGCACGCTGCGGCGCAACGCGGTGATCATGCCGCTCTACCAGCTGCCGGTCTTGCTCGTCCTCCTCGTCGGGTTCACCGCGCTGCTGGTGATGCCGGGGCTGGCCAACCCCGACACCGCGCTGCTTGCGCTCGTCGGTCGCAGCTTTCCGGGGTGGTTCGCGGGCTTCGTCGGCGGCGCCGGCGCGGTCACCGCCATGGTGCCGGCGGCGATGCTCCTGCTCGGCGCCTCGACGCTGGTGGCGAAGAACCTCTACCGGCCGTTGCGCCGCACCGCGGTGAGCGAGGCGCACCTGATGCGCGCGTCGCGGGCGTTCATGCTGCTGATCGCCGCCGCCGCGCTCGCCCTCGCGCTGTGGTCACCGAACGAGCTGGTGACGCTGCTGATCTTCGGCTACGACGGTATCGCGCAGCTCTTCCCCGGCATCGCGCTCGGCGTCTTCACCCGTCGCGTCACCGCCGCGCCGGTCACGCTCGGCCTGGTGGCCGGCGTCGTGGTCGTGGTGGCCCTCATCGCGAGCGGCCACGACCCGTTCCTGGGCGTCAACGCCGGATTCGCCGGCCTCGCGGTCAACGGGGCGGTCACGTTCGCCGCCGCGGCGGTCACCCTCGTGCGCCCAGGCACGGGCGCCACAGCCGGAACGGAGGGCTGACGCGACGGTCGCGGAAGGAGGCAACGATGGGCACGCTCGCAGCTGAGGCCGAAGCGATGGCCGGGGCGCTCGTGGAGTGGCGGCGCGACTTCCACCGCCACCCCGAGCTGGCGTTCGCCGAGGAGCGGACCGCGGCGGTGATCCGCGCGTTCCTGGAGTCGGCCGGGATCGAGGTTCGCGCGTGCGGCGGCACCGGCCTGCGGGGCGTGCTGCGCGGCGGGCGTCCGGGCCGGACGGTGGCGCTGCGCGCCGACATGGACGCGCTGCCGGTGGACGAGGTTGCCGACCACGGCTACCGCTCGCAGAACTCCGGCGTCATGCACGCCTGCGGCCACGACGGGCACATGGCGATCGTGATGGGGGCGGCCCGGCTCCTCGCCGCCCGCCGCGAGGCGATGGCGGGCAACGTCGTGTTCCTCTTCCAGCCCGCCGAGGAGAGCCCGCCGGGCGGCGCGGCGCGCATGATCGCGGAGGGCGCCCTCGACGGCGTGGACGCCATCTTCGGGCTCCATCTGTGGCAGCCGCTGCCGAGCGGCGTCGTCGGGCTGCACGCCGGCGCGACGATGGCCCAGGCGGACAACTTCGCGGTGACCGTCCGGGGGCGCGGCGGCCACGCCTCGCAACCGAACCTCACCGTGGACCCGGTCGTGGCCGCCGCCGAAGTCGTGATCGCGGCGCAGACGATCGTCAGCCGGTTCACGAGCCCGCTCGAGCCGGTCGTGGTGTCGTTCACGACGGTGCACGGCGGCCGGGTGCACA
>JAJXUY010000317.1 GCA_021782525.1 Acidobacteriota bacterium
AGCACCTCGCGGGCGGCCACCATCATCATCGCCCCCGGGACCGACTTGCCGGAGACGTCCCCGACCACCAGCGCGACCGAGCCGTCGCCGGTCGACAGCGCGTCGTAGAAGTCGCCTCCAACCTGCCGGGCGGGGATGCAGCGCGCCGCCACCTGCCAGCCGGCGGGGACCGGCAACGCCGACGGGATGAGGGAGACCTGCACCCGGCGGGCGATCTCCAGCTCCTTCTCCAACTCGACCTGGCGCGTGCGCTCGCGCAGCAACCTGGCGTTCTCGAGCGCGATCGCCCCCTGGTTGGCGAGCGTGCGCACGAGCTGGAGGTCGTCGGTGCCGAACTCCTCCTCGGAGCGCTTGGGCCCGAGCGAGAGCACCGCGTGCAACTGGCCGCGGGTGCGCAGCGGCACCAACAGGCGCGCGCCCAGCGCGGCGAGCTGGTCGAGCAGGCGGCGCGAGTCGGCCTCGAGCTGCTTGAGCGGCTCGAGCGTCCCGGGGCGCACCGGCTCGTCCAGACGCGCCAGCTCCTCGATCACGAGCAGCCGCGCCGGGAGCTCGCGCGGGAGCGGCGGCGGCGCCGTGCGCGACACCATCACCGTTCCCTCGCGCACGTGCAGCGCCGCCCACTCGAGGTGCATAATCTCCGAGAGCCGCGTTGCGAGCAGCGCTTCCAACCCCTCGATCGAGAACTCGCGCACGACCGCGGCGCTGACCTCCTCGACCGCGCGGCGGGCGTCGTACACCTCGCGGAAGAAGAAGCGGTCCACCGGCTCCTGCAGGCGCCGGCGCAGCGGGTCGAAGATCGCCAGCACGGCGAGCGCGAGCAGCAGCGGAAAGTACGGCGAGGAGCCCGAGAAGAGCAACGTCGAAACTGCGATCCCGAGGGCGTAGGTACCGGCGACCACGGTCGTCGCCAGCGTGTACAGCACCGACTTGCGGACGATCACCGTGATGTCGAAGAACTGGAAACGCACGATCGCGTACGCGAAGGTGAGCGGGATCAGCGTCAGCGGCACCTCGCCCCAGAACAGGTAGCGGTCGCTGCGCAACAGCGACGGCATCACGATCCCCAGCGCCAGGAACGGGGTCACGCCCGCCACGGTGCCGACGAACACCGTGGCGATCTGGCGCCGCTCGCGCCCCTCCTCGGCCCGCACCAGCGACCCGAGCAGCGCGAGCAGGCCGAGCACCAGATAGTCGCCCATCAGCACCCAGTTGGCGATCGGCGCGCCCGACACGACGCGAATGTGGATCGCGAACACCGCCCCGACCGCCAGCGTCAGCACGTACACCAGCGGCGGCAGCAGGTACAGCAGCCGGAAGAGGTTGGGCGACTCGTTGACGAACCGCTCCGCCGCCCGCAGCCAGCGCCTTCCCCGGCCCGAGCGCGGCCCCCCCGCGCCCACGAACGCCAGCCGCAGCGGCCGCGGGAACACGAGGAAGAAGTGCAGGAACGCGGCCGGCAGCACGAGCAGCGAGAGCGTCCCGGTCGTCAGCACGACGCCGTCGACCCATGAGTACGACGCCGGCCGGAGCCGGCACACGAGGAAGAGCAGGAACAGCGTGCACAGCGCGAAGAAGACGCGGCTCGGGCCTCCCCGTGCCTCGTCGGGACGTTGCAACAGCACGTAGAGTCCGATGAAGAAGAACAGGAAGCCGGAGAAGCAGGCGTAGACGTACGCCAGCGTTCCCAGCTGGCGCGGCCCCAGCCTCACATCGCGCTCGAGCAGGTCGCCGTGGCGCTCGACGAGGTACGGCACGACCTCGCCGATCTTCTGCCGCTGCAGCACCTGCGCCACGTCCGAGGCGCTGCGCACCACCTCCCGCCCGACGCCCGCGATCCGATCGCCCGGCTGCAGCCCCGCGGCCAAGGCGCCCGAGCCGGGGGCGAGCGCGCGCACGATCAGCTCGCTGCGGTCGGGGTCGAGGATGACCCCGTCGTACGGGCGCGGCAGGAACATGTCGAGGATCGAGAGGCAGGCCACCAGGAAGGCGACCGCGCCGAAGGTGAGGACCGGAACCAGCCCCGGTGAGCGAAGACGCTTCATCTCCGGCACCACGATACTACGGGCCGCTCCCGGCCACGCTAGAATGCGGCCGTGCCCGGTCGGCTGATCACGTTCGAAGGGGTCGAGGGGTGCGGCAAGACCACCCAGCTGCTCCTCCTCGCCAGCGACTTGCGGCAGCGCGGCGTTCCGGTCGTGACCACGCGCGAGCCGGGCGGGACGCCGCTCGGCGAGCGCGTGCGGGAGCTTCTCCTCGACCCGCGCATGGTTCCTGCTCCTGCCGCGGAGCTGTTCCTCTTCGAGGCGGCGCGCGCCCAGGTGGTCGCCGAGGTGATCGTGCCGGCGCTGGCGGCCGGGACCACCGTGCTCGCCGACCGCTTCTCCGACTCGTCCCTCGCCTACCAGGGCGGGGCGCGCGGCCTCCCCGGCGCGACCGTCGCGCGCCTCAACGAGTTGGCGTGCGGCGGCCTCGTGCCCGACCGCACGCTCGTGTTCGACCTCGAGGTCGAGCTGGCGTTCGGACGTGCGCGGCGGCGGCCGAGCACGACCCCCGAGAACAGCCGCTTCGAGGACGAGGCGCTCGCGTTCCACCAGGCGGTGGCCGAGGCGTACCGGGCGCTCGCCCGCCGGGAACCGCGTCGCGTCGCGATCGTCGACGCTCGCGGCACCCCCGAGGAGGTGCACGGGCGCACCCGGGCCGCCGTCGCGGACCTGTTCCCATGAGCACCAGCCAGCTCCCCTGGCCGTCGTCGGCGCTGCTCCCCGCCGGCTGGGCCGGCGTCCGGCGCCTGCTCGGCCGCTGTCTCGACCTGCACACCGCCGGCGCGCTCCCCGGGACCCTCATGGTCGTCGGCGCCCCCGGGCTCGGCCGCGAGGCGTTTGCCCTCGAGCTCGCGGCGGCGCTCGTGTGCCGCGAGGCGGGCGCGGCCGGCTGTCCGTGCGCCTCGTGCGAACGGGTGCGGCGCGGCGTGCACCCCGACGTCGAGGTCGTCGCGGTCGCGGCCGACAAGGCGCAGATCTCGATCGAGCAGGCGCACGCCGTGGTCGCCAACATCGCGCAGCTGCCGTACGAGGGCCGCCGCCGCGTCGTCATCGTCGCCGACGGTCACACCCCGCCGCTCGGAGCGGACGCCGCCTCGGCGCTGCTCAAGACCCTCGAGGAGCCGCCCGCGCACGCCACCTTCCTCCTCCTCGCCGGCAACCCGCGGCGCGTGCTCCCGACGATCGTGTCGCGCTCCGTCGAGCTGCGCATCCCGCCGCCGGCCGCCGAGGAGTTGGCGGCGCTGGTGGCCGCCGTGCAACGGTGCTCCGGCGGACGCGCGGCGGAGCTCGTGAGCGCCGCCGACGGCGACGTCGAGCTGGCGCTGCGCGACGGCGGCGACACGCTCCCGGAGCGCGCCCGTACGATCGAGGAGCTGGCGGCGGCGGCGCTCGCCGGCGACGGCCTCGCCCTCCTGCGCACCGCGGCGGCGCTGGCGGACGC
>JAJXUY010000318.1 GCA_021782525.1 Acidobacteriota bacterium
AACTACGCCAGCCGGCCCGGCGCGCTGCCGAGCCAGTTCTCGGGCGGGGGCTCGGGCGAGAGCTGGGCCACCTCGAACTACTTCACCTTCGGGCTCAACGCCGACGTGCTGCTCTACGACTTCGGGCAGACGCGCTCGCGCTGGCGCGCCTCGCAGGCGAGCGCCGACTCGCAGCGGGCGAGCGAGCGCACGACGATGCAACAGGTGCTCTTCTCGGTGCGCACGGCGTACTTCCAGGCGCGCGCCGCCAAGGGGCTGGTCACGGTCGCCCGCGACACCCTGGCGAACCAGGAGAAGCACATGACGCAGACGCAGGGGTTCGTCGAGGTCGGGACGCAGCCGGAGATCGCGCTGGCGCAGGCCAAGACCGACGTCGCCAACGCCGACGTCGCGCTGATCAACGCGCAGAACGCCTACGAGACCGCGAAGGCGCAGCTCAACCAGGCGATGGGTGTCGAGGGTCCGACGGACTACGACGTGGCCGACGAGACGTTGCCGCCGGTGCCCGGCGAGGACGGCTCGACCGACACGTTGCTCGCCGAGGCGCTCAAGACCCGCCCGGAGCTGGCGGCTGCGGCCGACCAGGTGCGCGCGCAGGAGCTCACCGTGCAGGCGCTGCGCGGCGCCTATGGCCCGACGCTGGGGGCCTCCACCGGCTTCTCCGACAACGGCGTGCACGTGTCCAGCCTGACCTGGAACTGGAACGTGGGAGTGGGGCTGACGGTGCCGATCTACCGGGGAGGCCAGACCAAGGCGCAGGTCATCGAGGCGGAGGCGAACCTCGCCGCGCTGCGCGCGCAGGAGGACTCGATCCGGCAGCAGGTGCGCTTCGAGATCGAGCAGGCGCGCCTGGCCGTGCGGGCCGCCAAGGCGGCGCTGGCGGCGAGCGGCGAGGCGCTCGTGAACGCGAAGGAACAGCTTCGCCTCGCCGAGGGCCGCTACGAGACCGGCGTCGGCAACATCATCGAGCTCGGCGACTCGCAGGTGGCGCTCACCGCCGCCGCGCAGCAGAAGGTGCAGACCGAGTACAACGTGGCGCAGGCGCGTGCCGGCCTGCTGCAGGCGCTCGGCCGGGAGTGAGCGCGGGCGCGGCGGCACGGCCGCCGGCGATCTTGCTATCCTGCTTCCCGTGAACGGGCACGCGATGACGTCGCCGCCGCGGGGTTGCGGCCGCTCGCCGATGAGCCACCGACGATCGGCGGCGCTCGCCCTGGCTCTGACGCTCGTCCCGATCGTCGCGTCCGCGGCGGGCCGGTACGGCCTCGTGCGGCGCGACGCGATCGACCCCGGGCTCGGCCCCCCGCCCGCGGAGGTCGTGCGCTCCTCGCCCGCGGCCTCGTGGCGTTCGTTCATGAAGCTGGCCGGCGCCGGGAAGTTCGCGCTGGCCGCGCAGCTGCTCGACCTCGGCGAGGTCGCGCCGGCGCAGCAGCCGAAGGCCGGGGCCGAGGCCGCCGAGGAGCTGTACCAGCTGCTGCGCGCCCTCAAGGTGCGGGAGGACGCGGTCACCACCGAGGACGAGGCCGGCCCGGAGATCGGGGGCCAGCCGACCAACGTGGTCGTCGCCGCGCGCTTCGACCGCAACGGCGTCGCCGGCGAGATCTCGCTGCGGCACGTCGTCGGAAGGTCGCCGTACGAGCTGGCGTGGCTGTTCTCGCGCGAGACCGTGGCGAGCGTGCCGTTCTGGTTCCGCGTGCTCATCAAGGGGCAGGCGCCGCAGGGCGCGGAACCGCTCGACGTCGGGCTCGGGCCGATCCCCGATGACGTGCGCCGCGGGACCCCGCGCGAGGCGGTCGCGGGCTTCCTCGCGGCGTGCCAGGCGGGGCGCTTCGGGGTCGCCGCGTTCTACCTCGACCTCTCGGAGATCCCGGCGGCGCGCCAGCGGGCGGAGGGGGCGCGGCTGGCGCGGCGGCTGATGCTGACGCTGCAGCGCACGGGGTGGGTGGAGCCGGCGAAGCTCTCGGACGAGGCGCTCGGCGCCCCCGAGCCGGGTGTGCCGGAGAACGAGCAGCGCTTCGGCGTCATCCGGGTGCAGCACCACCCGGTCGAGCTGCTGCTCGCGCACCGCTACGACGCCGAGCTCGGCCACGTCTGGACGATCGCCCCGGAGACGGTGGCGCAGATCGACCGGCTCTACGAGGCGCACGGCTACGGTTGGCTCGGCGACCACGCCCCGGTCGCGCTGTTCGCGGTCCGGATCGCCGAGCTGCAGCTGTGGCAGTGGCTCGGGATCGTGGCCGGGCTGCTGCTGTCGTGGGTCGCGAGCCGCTACCTCGGGCGCTGGACCGTGCGCCTGGCGCACCGCGTCGCTCGCCGCACCGCCGTGCAATGGGACGACGCCGTCGCCTGGGCGCTCGACGGTCCGGTGGGCTTCCTGCTCTGGTCGGGGTTGCTCATCCTGGTGGGGCGCTGGCTCGGGCTCACGCCGGCGGCGTGGGTGGTGGCGCGCTACCTGTGCAAGCTGCTCGCCCTCGTCGGCGTCGGCTGGTTCCTCGTGCGGCTGGTCGACGACGGCGCCACCCGGGTGCGGGAGTCCGCGCGGGAGCGCAACCTGATCGGCTTCCTGCCGGTCGCGGTGCGCATCGGCAAGGCGCTCGTGGTGGTGCTGATCGGTCTCGCCGCGCTGGACGTGATCGGGATCAACGTCGTCGCCGGGCTCGGCGCCCTCGGCCTCGGCGGCGTCGCGCTCGCCTTCGCGGCGCAGAAGACGCTCGAGAACCTGTTCGGCACCGCCGCGATCGCCGGCGACCGGCCGTTCGAGATCGGCGACTTCGTGGCGATCGGCCAGGACACCGGGACGGTCGAGGAGATCGGCTTCCGCTCGACGCGCCTGCGCACGGTCGGGCGGACCCGGGTGACGGTCCCCAACGGCGTGATCGCGGCCGGCCGCATCGAGAACTACTCGGCGCGCGACAAGATCATGTTCAACCCGGTCCTGGCGCTCGTCTACTCGACCACCGAGGCGCAGCTCCAGGCGGTGATCGACGGGGTCAAGCGCCTGCTCGCCGGCCACCCGAAGGTGGACCAGAAGGAGTTCCGGGTCCGCTTCGCGGCGTTCGGCGAGAACTCGCTGCGCGTCGAGGTGTGGTCGTGGATCGCGACCAGGGACTACCTCGAGTACACCGCGGTGGTCGAGGAGCTCAACTTCGCGATCGCCCGGATCGTGCGCGAGGCCGGCAGCGACTTCGCTTTCCCGAGCCGCACGGTGTACATGGCGGGCGAGGGGAACTGAGGCCCGCCGCCGTCGCCCGCCTCACCCTGCGATGCGGTGCACTCGCATCAGGTTGGTGAGCGGCCGCGCCACGACCGGGGCGCCGTGCGTGATTACGAGCAGCGACCCCGCCGCCGCCAGCCGCTCGCGCACCGCCTCGCGTTCGGCCAGCGCCACGACCTCCTCGTGATCGGCGGGCACGGCCACGACGCGGGCGCGCACCCCCCAGACGAGGGCGAGCGCGCGCGCCACCTCGAGC
>JAJXUY010000319.1 GCA_021782525.1 Acidobacteriota bacterium
GGTCGAGCGGACGCTCGGCGACCTCAAGGCCACCGGCTGCCGGATCGTCACCGTCGGCCAGTACCTGCGTCCCACGAACCGCGAGGCGGAGGTCGTCCGCTACTGGGAACCCGCGGAGTTCGCCGAACTCGAAACCTACGGACGCTCGCTCGGGCTCGAGGTGGTCGCGGGTCCTTTCGTGCGCTCCTCGTACCGCGCCGAGGAGGCGTTCGGTCGGGTGCACCCTCAGGCCAACCAGGGAAAGCGGTGACGCGGCCGTGCGCATCGCGCTGATCCAGCAACACGCCGGGCCCGATCCCGGCGAGAACCTGCGCCGCGGGCTCGCTGCCGCGGAGCTGGCCGCCGCGAGCGGGGCCCGGCTGGTCGCCTTCGCGGAGCTCGCGCTTTCCCCGTTCTACCCGCGCATCCGGTCGCGCGGCGCGCCTCCCCTCGACCTCGCGGAGACCGTTCCGGGGCCCACGACCGACGCCTTCACGGCGCTCGCCCGCCGCCTCGGGACCGTGGTCGTGCTCAACCTGTACGAGCGCGACGGCAGCCGCGCGTTCGACAGCTCGCCGGTGATCGACGCCGACGGCCGTCTCCTCGGGGTGACGCGCATGCTGCACATCGCGGAGATGGAACGGTTCCACGAAAAGGGTTACTACACGCCCGGCGACCGCGGCATGCCGGTGTACCGGACCGCGGCCGGGCGCCTCGGCGTCGCCATCTGTTACGACCGCCACTACCCGGAGGTGACGCGCGCCCTGGGCCTGCAGGGCGCCGAGATCGTGGTCATCCCGCAGGCCGGGGCGGTGGGGGAGTGGCCCGAGGGGCTCTACGAGGCGGAAGTCCGCACGGCCGCCTTCCAGAACGGCTACTTCACGGCGCTCGTGAACCGCGTCGGCGTCGAAGGCGAGCTCGAGTTCGCCGGCGAGTCGTTCGTCTGCGACCCCGCGGGAGCCGTCGTGGCGCGGGCGCCGCGCGGCGTCGACCACGTCCTTTACGCTGACCTGGACCTCGCCGAGGTGCCGCGGTCGTACGGGCGCCGCCTGTTCCTGCGTGACCGCCGCGCCGAGCTCGCTCCCGAGCTTCTCGGGTTCGGCCGGGAACCGATGTCGTAGGGCCCGCGCAGTTACCTTGGGCTGGCATGTGCTGCTACGCTGAGCCAGGAGGCCGGATGACCACGCAAGCCGACGTGACGGGGCAGGGGAGCGCGGCGGGGAGCAACGGCAGCCCGCTGGGCAAGGCGTTCATCGGTATCGCCGGCATCATCGGCGCCGGCAAGACCACGCTGGCCACCGCTCTCGCCCAGCACCTGGGCCTCGACGTGCACTACGAGCCGGTCACCGACAACGAGTACCTCGCGGACTTCTACCGCGAGACCAAACGGTACAGCTTCGCCATGCAGGTCTACCTCCTGAACCGCCGGTTCCAGCAGCACCAGGAGATCATCTGGCGGGGGCGCGGTGGCGTGCAGGACCGCACGATCTACGAGGACGCCATCTTCGCCCGCACCTTGCGCGACATGGACCTGATGGACAGCCGCGATTACGAGACGTACGTCACGCTCTTCCGCAACCTCTCCAACTTCATGTGCCGGCCGAACGTGATCATCTACCTCGACGTCACACCGGAGAAGTCGATGGAGCGGATCAAGGCGAGGGACCGCGGCGTGGAGTCGGGGATCACCCTGGAGTACCTCACCCGGCTGTACGGCAACTACGAGGAGTTCCTGCACGAGATCAGCCGGCTCATCCCGGTGCTGCGCGTGCGCTGGGACGAGTTCTGGGAGGTCGAACGGCTGGCCGAGGCGGTCGCACGGGAGTACCAGCGCGGCAGCTTCCTCCTCGAGGTCGCTCGCCTGGCATGACGCGGCCGAACCAGGACCGGGCCGCCGCCGGCGGTCGCAAGCCGTGGCTCCTGGCGGCCGGCGCCGGCGTGGCCATGGCGCTGGCGCTACCGGGGCCCGGCCTCGTGCCGCTCGTCGTTCTCGTTCCCGGCTTGCTGCGGCGGGCGCTCGCCGGCGCGCGCGGGTGGCGGGCGTTCCGCATCGGCTGGCTGGCCGGTTTTTCCCAGTGGGCCGTCGCGGTCGCGTGGGTGTTCATCGTCCTGCACCGCTACGGTCACCTCTGGGCCGCGCTCGCCGTCCTCGCCGTGGCGCTGATGGCGGGGATCCTCGGCCTGACCTGGGCGATCGCCGGGTGGGCGGCGAGCCGGGTCCCCGCGGGGTGGCGGGTCGTCGCGCTGCCGCTGGCGCTCGCGGCGTTCGAGGAGCTGCAGCGGTTCCCGCCCTGGATCTTCCCGTGGAACCCGGCGGCCGCGGTCGTGACGGCGGTACCGGCGCTGCTCGCGCCGCTACCGCTGACCGGGGCGATCGGGCTTTCGCTCCTCGTCTACCTGGTGGGGAGCGGGCTGGACGCGCTCCTCGACCCGACCCTGCGCCGCGCCGGCGCCCTCTGGCTCGCGATCTCGGCGGCGGGGTGGGCCGGCGGCGCGCTGCTGGCGCCCTCGTTCACGGCGGACGGCCCGGCGGTGAAGGTGGCGGCGATCCAGCCCGACGTCCCGCTCGAGACGCGGTGGAACCCGGCGAACGAGGAGTCGATCGAGGCTCGGGTGTGGCGCCTTTCGCGTCAGGGCGCGGAGGCGGGCGCACGCTGGATCGTCTGGCCCGAGAGCGCCGTCCCCCGCGTGCTCGAGAGCGACGCGGCGTTCCGCCGCGAGGTGGAAGCGTTCACCCGCACGCACGGCGTCTGGTTGCTGTTCGGCTCGATCGGGCTCGGGCGCGCCGAGGACGAGTACTACAACTCGGTCTACTCGGCGTCGCCGGCGGGCCTGCTGCCGTGGCGCTACGACAAGATCCACCTGGTGCCGTTCGGGGAGTACGTGCCGCTGGTCGGGCGGATCGCGGCGCTGCGGGCGCTGGTGCGCGAGGTGGGGTCGTTCACCCCGGGGACGCACCCGCGGCCGCTGCCGGGGCCGACCGGGCCGGTCGGCGTGGCCGTGTGCTACGAGGTGGCGTACCCGTCGCTGATCGCGGCCGAGGTCAGGCGCGGGGCGAGTGTGCTCGCGACGATCACCAACGACGGCTGGTACGGGGACTCCGCGGCGCCGCGGCAGCACCTGGCCCTCGCCATGCTGCGCGCCGGGGAGGCGCGGCGCTACCTGGTGCGGGCGGCCAACACCGGGATCTCGGCGGTGATCGACCCCTACGGGCGCGAGCTGGCCCGCCTCGACTTCGGCCGCGAGGGCCTGATCACCGCCGAGGTCCGGCCCGGCGCCGGCGTGACGCCGGCCGTGGCGTACAGCGGCGCCATCCGTGCCGCCGTTGTGCTTGTGGCTGCGGGTGTTATGATTCTCGGTGCGCGGCGCAAGCCAGCTGTTCTCTGACCCGTTGTCGAGCCGGCGGCGCCGCGAGGAGGAACCTTGCTCGAAGAGGTCATGAGCCGCGCGCAGCAGGTCCGCGACACGCTGGTCGGCGTGC
>JAJXUY010000320.1 GCA_021782525.1 Acidobacteriota bacterium
GCCCGCAACCCCTCCGCCAGCGCGGCCGCCAGCGGCACCGACGAGGCCCTCATGTCGCGACTCACCACCACCCGGGCGCCCCGCTGCAGGTCCTCCTCGTCGAGGATGCCGCGGAGGTGATAGCCGATGGCATACGCCAGCTTCTCATCGAGCTCGGACGGATACACGCCGCGCACGTCGTACGCCTTGAACACTCCGGCCATCGGGTCCCTCCGCGGCGACAGGATAGCGTACGCCCCGCACCCGACCAAGCGCCCCGACTCGCCGATCTCCCGCCGAGCCGCTACACTTCAGCGGTGATGCCAAGACCTGACCAACCGGCATGGGCGTGGTTCGCGGGAAGGCTCATCCCGTTCGCCGACGCCCGCGTCCCGATCGAAGACCGCGGCTTGCAGTTCGGCGAGAGCCTCTACGAGGTGGTGGCGGTGGTCGGCGGTGAGCCGTTCCGCCTCGCCGACCACGTCGAGCGCATGACCGTCGGCGCTGCCGAGCTCGGCCTCGAGGGCGCGGTGCCGGACGGCAACGCGTGGCGGGCACTGATTGCGCAGCTCCACCGCCGCGAGAGCCATCGCACGGCCGTTCTCTACGCGCAACTCACCGGGGGGACGGCGCCCCGGCGCCACCTGCCCCCGCAGCCGCCGGAGCCCCTTTTCTTCGCGTACCTGCGCCACTACGCGTTCCCGGTACCGGCGGAGACCGGCCGCGGCGTTGCGGCGATCACGGTACCGGACGGCCGCTGGCAGCGGCGCGACCTCAAGACGACGATGCTGCTCGCCTCGGTGATGGCCAAGCACGAGGCGGCGGGGCGTAGCGCCGGGGAAGCGATCTTCGTCGGTCAGGACGGGTTCGTGAACGAGGGGGCCTCGAGCACGCTCTTTCTCGTCCGCGACCACGAGGTGAGCACGCCGCCCGCCACCGAGCGCGTGCTCCCCGGCGTGAGCGCCAAGGCGGTGGCTGCGATCTGTGACACCCTCGGCATCAAGCTGAGGGCGCGGCCGCTCACGTTGAGCGACCTCCACCGCGCCGACGAGATCTTCGTCGCCTCGACGACCCTGCTGCTGATGCCGGTCGTACGTCTCGACGGCGACCCGGTTGGGGGAGGGACGCCGGGGAGCGTGACGCTCCAGCTCGCCTACCACTTCCAGCGCGAGTTCTGGGGGCAGCCCGGCCCCTGACGCGCCGCGCCTCAGCTGCCGAGGCCGCCGTCGATGCGCAGCGTGGCGCCCGTGATGTAGGAGGCGCGCTCGGAGAGCAGGAAGGCGACGGCCCCGGCCACCTCGGCGGGGCGGGCGAAGCGGCCGAGCGGGATGCCGGCGATCGCACGAGCCGTGCGCTTCTCGCCGAGCCCTTCCGTCAAGGCGGTGGCGACCCAGCCGGGCACCACGGCGTTGACCGTGATCCCGAAGCGCCCGACCTCGCGCGCCAGCGCCTTGCCGAACGCGTGCAGGCCTCCCTTGGCCGCCGCGTAGTTGGCCTGCCCCTCCTGTCCGATGACGCCGGCGAGCGAGCCGACGTTGACGATGCGGCCGCCTCGCGCGTCCATCATCGGGCGCAGGAACGTCCGCGTCAGCCGGTACGCGGCGGTGAGCGTCGTCTCGAGCACCACGTCCCACCGTGCCTCGTCCATGAGCAGGAAGAGGCCGTCGCGCAGGACCGCGGCGTTGTTGACGAGCGCGTAGACGCCGTTTCCCGCGATCTCTTCCGCGAGGGCGTTCACCGCGGCCGCGTCGGTGACGTCACAGCGGTGCGCCACGGCGTACCCGCCGGAGGCGGCGACCGACCCGGCCACCTCGCGCGCGGCGTCGTCGCGGCAGCGGTAGAGGAAGTGGACACGGTAGCGCTCGGCGGCGAGCCGCTCCACGATCGCCCGCCCGATTCCACGCGAGCCGCCGCTGACCACGACGACCGGGGCCCCGCCCGACAGGTCGTGTCCCGGCCCCCGTGAATCCGATCCGCCGCTCACGTCTCGCGTCCAACCTTTCCGCGGGCGCGCGCGGCGCCCGGCCGACCGCAGATTAGACCGGACCGCGCCGGCCAGGCAACGCGTTCGCGCCGCTCGCGCTCAGATCAGGGCACTCGCCATCGGAGCGAACACAGGCGGGGCGGCCACCAGGCGCCGCCAGCCGTCCGGGCCCGGATCCCGGCGCAGGTCGCCCTCGTCCACCTTGAAGCGGGCGGCGGAGAGCACGATGTGGACCGTGTCGGAGAGCGGGCGGTAGTGCGAGGTCGCCCCCTCGTAGATCACCCGCACCGGCACGTGAGCGAAGCGGGCGCGAACCTTGCCGGCGCGGACGATGATCTCCGTGTCGATCGAGTAGCGGTTGCCGACCAGCCCCATCCGGCGCAGGCACGAGGAGGCCACCAGCCGGTAGCCGCACTGCGAGTCCTCGAGCGGGAACCCCGTCATCAGCTGCAACGCCCGCGTGCCGATGTAGTTCGTCCAGAAACGCTTGCTCGGGATCGCCTCACGGTTCCACAGACGGTTGCCGAGGACGAAGTCCGCGGCCGGCGCCGCCTCGAGGAAGCGCTGAGCGTCCTCGGGGTCGTGCTGGCCGTCCGCGTCGAGCATCAGGATGTGGGAGTACGACTGCCCGAGCAGCACGGCCAGTCCGGAACGGACCGCCGGTCCCTTTCCGGAGTTGCGGGCGTGGGCCACGAGGCTCGCGCCGGCGGCGCGCGCCGCCTCCCCGGTCCCGTCGGTCGAGCCGTCGTCGACGACGAGGACGTCCGGGACGAACTTGCGGACGCCGCGCACGACGTCTCCGACTCGATCGGCACAGTTGTAGGCGGGGATCAGGGCGGCGGTCGCGAACATGACAGGAGTCGAAGTGTACCATCAATCAGGCAGCTGTCGTCACACGGTTTGCGGCGAATCCGAGCTCCCCTCCCCGCCCCCCTCGCCGCGCGACTCCCGGGTGCTCCCCTGGTACAGGTCGAAGCGCAGCAGGCGGCACTCGATCGGGCCGTTGAACAGCACGATCCTCCGCGAAGGACGCAAACCGATCGCTTTGGCGAGATCCGGGTTGCCGACGAGAAGCCACGCGGTGGCGCCGGCGCCGCGGCGCTTGAGGGCGTCGCCGAAGCGGCGGTAGAAACCGGTCAGCTCGGCCACGTCTCCGAGCCTGACACCGTAGGGAGGGTTGCAGACGATCACCCCGCTCGGCGCCGCTTCCAGCTCGAGCGCGTCCCTCTGGATCGCCTCGACGAATCCGGCGACCCCGGCCGTGGCGGCGTTCCGCCGTATCGCGGCGACGGCCCTGGGGTCGCGGTCCGCGGCGACGATCGGGAACCTCACCGCGCGCTCGCCAGCGCGTGCCCGTGCGCGCTCGGCCTCGAGCAGGGCGGGCTGGTGGTCGGGCCAGCGCTCGCAAGCGAACGCGCGGCGCAGGCCCGGGGCGCGCCGGGCCGCGATGAGCGCCGCCTCGATGGCGATCGTCCCGGTGCC
>JAJXUY010000321.1 GCA_021782525.1 Acidobacteriota bacterium
GTCCGCCTTGCCGCCGCTCGTCCCCGGCCTGTGCCACCGCCGCCTCGGCATCGGCGCCGACGGGGTGCTGCTCGTGCTCCCGACCGGCGCCGCGTCCGCCCGCGTCGCGTACTGGAACAGCGACGGCTCCGAGGCGGCGTTCTGCGCCAACGGCACGCGCTGCGCCGCGAGCTTCATCGCGGCGCGCTGGGGGTGGCGCGAGATGGCCCTCGCGACCGGCTACGCCACGGTCCTGGCGACGGTGAACGGCCACCTGGTGACGCTCCGGCTGCCGGCGCCGGACGAGGTGGGACCGTGGCGGGAGCTGGCGGTCGGCGACACTGCGGTTCGCGGCCGCTACCTCCGCGTCGGCGTGCCGCACCTGGTCGTGCCCGTCGACTGGGAGCGTTTCTGGCAGCACGAGCTGGCGCCGCTGGCGCCGGCGCTGCGCCGCCACCCCGAGCTGCGGCCGGGGGGCGCCAACGTGAGCTTCGTCCGGGTGGCGGGGGCGCACGAGGTGGACGTGCGGTCGTGGGAGCGCGGCGTCGAGGGTGAGACGCTCTCCTGCGGCTCCGGCGACGTCGCCGCCGCCCTCGTTGCGGCGGCCGATGGGTGGGTCACGGCGCCGGTCGCGGTGCGCACCGCCTCGGGGCGGGTCCTCACGGTGGCGCCAGAGGGAGCGCCGTTGGCCTCGCCGCTGCGCCTCTCCGGTCCCGCCGAGTGGGTCGCGGAAGGCGCCGTCCGGCCTGAGTTGTTGGCCGGGCGACCGAGCTGAGAGCTTCGCCCTGGGCGCGGGCGGGGTGGCTGTACACGAAACGGCCCCGGACGCGGCTCTTGTGAGCGTGGACGCAACAACCGCTGACCTGGTGCAGGCGGCCCTTGCCGGCAACCGGGACGCATTCGGCTCGCTGGTCGAGAGTCACTGGGACCGTCTCGTGCGCCTGGCGCGCTCGGTCGTCGGGGACGCGGAGGCCGAGGACGTGGTCCAGGACTCTCTGATCGTGGCCTGGACGCGTCTCGCCGGTCTTTCCGACCCACGACGGTTCGGAGCGTGGGTGAGCCGCATCGTGTTCCGGCGTTGCCTGCGGGCCAGCCACCGGCAACGCGGCCGGATCGCCCTCGAGGCAATCCCCGAGCCGTCGCGGTGGTGCGACCCGGAGGCCTCGGTCAGCGCCTGGCAGGTCCTCGCCCGCCTCGCCCCGCGGCAGCGCGCCGTGCTCCACCTCACCGCGGTGGAGGGGATGACCGACGCCGAGATTGCGCCGGTGCTCGGGATCACACCGGCGTCGGTGCGCGCGCACCGGAGGCGGGCGCGGGCGGCGGTGGCCCGCATCGTTCGCGGAGGTGGCTCATGAAGAGCCTGGACGACGAGGAGCTGGTGCAATCGTTCGAGGAACGGCTCCGGACTCAGGCGAGGAGACCGGGCGCGACTTCCGCGAGCGTCGCGCGGACGCGAGTGCTGGCGCGCCTGCCGGAGGCCTCGCGGTCGGTGCCGTGGATGCGGTTGGCGGCCGCTGCGGCGCTGGTCGTGGTGCTGGTCTTGGCGGTGTGGCTGGGGTCGCCTCGCCCGGCCGGCGAGAGGACGGCAGGGCAGACCCTGGCGTTCGCGCCGGCGCTGGGTCCAAACGTCGTGACGTGGGTCATCGACAGCAGGACAACCGTGTACTTCGTGCTGAGCCGGGACGGCTCGGAAACCAGGGGTGTCTCATGAGAAATGCGAAGCGGATCGCGATGTCGGTGATGTTCGGTGCGGCGTTGTCGATGCTCGGCGTTGCGGCCGCGGCTGACGATCAACCCGCCGTTCTGACGGTGTTTCGGGTGCTCGTAGGCAAGCCGGGAGCAGTCGCAGCGCCAACGACGCAGGTGCTGGACTTCCCCGGACCGCTCGTCCTGCTGGGCCGCAGCGGGGAGCAGGAGGCCAGGGACGTCCTACAGCTGATGGACAAGCTCAAGGAGAGCTACCGCCTCGCGGAGGTCACGATCGCCGGGACGTCCGTGGTGCCGATGAAGACTGCGGAGGAGACGAGCGTTGCGGTTCCCGGTGACGCCGTCCAGGCCAGCGTCACGCTCCTCGCGTCCGACGAGAGCAAGGTGCTCTACGGCGTGCGCCTCACCAAGGCAGGCGAGAAGCCCTCGAGCTCAAAGGTGCTGATCGCGCGCGGCGAACGCGGCGTCGTCGGGACTCGTGACGGCGAGCAGGCGCCGTATCTCTTCATTACCATCGAGCCTTTGGTGTCCTCGCAGCAACGTGAGGCGTCGCCGGCCGTGTATCCGAAGCTCGTCACGCAAGTCCGGCCCGAGTACCCGGACGACGCCAGGAAGGCGAAGATCGAGGGCGTCGTGGTCCTCGAGGGCACGATCGACACCACGGGTGCGGTGCGCGACCTGAAGGTGGTGCGCTCCGAGCCGATGGGCCTCACGGAGGCGGCGATCGACGCGGTTGCCCAGTGGCGCTACGAGCCGGCTCGAGACGCGGCCGGCCACGCCATCGCGACGCAGACGACCTTCACGGTCAGGTTCGCCCTCCATTAGCGGTCCCCCGTCGATCGGCCGCCTGGCCTGAAGTCGTGATCGGGCCGGGCCTCGCGCCGCGCGCCCCGCGTCTCCCCGCTGCGACAGGCCCGCCCGGGTCCAAGAGTTCACGCGCCATGATCGAGAACCGCTTTCCGGGTAGACTGGCGCGGCGCGGAGGCGGAATGCGACGGACGGGGACGTCATGCAGGCACTGAAGGCCAAGACCGTGCTGTTCCTCCTCGCGACGCTCACCGTCGCGGCGCTGGCGGCGGCGCTCAAGTTCAGCGGGGCGCTCGCGCTCCCACCGGCCGTGCTGCTCGCGACCCGCTGGCTCGCGATCGCCGGCCTGGTCGGCTACGCCCTCAAGCGCCGCTCGCTGACGACCTGGATCCTGGTCAGCATGGTCATCGGGGCCGAGATCGGGCACGACCTCCCGGCGGTGGCGGTCAACCTGCGGACGTTCTCGTTGGTGTTCCTGCGCATGATCAAGACGATCATCGCGCCGCTGTTGTTCTCCACCCTGGTCGTCGGGGTCGCCGGCCACGCCAACCTCAAACAGGTCGGGCGGATGGGGGTGAAGGCGCTCCTCTACTTCGAGATCGTCACCACGATCGCGCTCTTCATCGGCCTCGCCGCGATCAACATCTCCCAGGCCGGCAAGGGGATCAAGCTGCCGCCGGTGCCGGCCCACGAGAAGCTCGAGGCGAAGCCCGAGACGCCGTCCGAGATCATCCAGAACATCTTCCCGGAGAACATCGCCAAGTCGATCGCCGAGGGGCAGGTGCTCCAGGTCGTGGTGTTCTCGCTGCTGTTCGGCGTCGCGCTCGCGATGCTGCCGGAGGCGAAGCGCCGGCCGCTGCTGGCGATCGCCGAGAGCCTCTCCGAGACGATGTTCAAGTTCACCAACATCGTCATGATGTTCGCGCCGATCGGGGTCGGCTGCGCCATCGC
>JAJXUY010000322.1 GCA_021782525.1 Acidobacteriota bacterium
GGTCTCCTGGAGATCGCGGGCACGGCGAACGGTTGTGGGAAAACGAAGGGGGTCATCATGGGTCTTCTCGACAGTCTCGTTGGTGAACTGGGCGGTTCTCTGGAAGGCAACGCCGGCGCGCACCAGGACCTGCTCCAAGGGGTCATGGGCATGTTCGCGAACAGCGGCGGGCTCACGGGCCTCGCGTCCGCGTTTCAGCAGGGCGGCCTCGGGAACCTCGTCTCCTCGTGGATCTCGACGGGGCAGAACCTGCCGGTCTCCGCGGCGCAGATCACCCAGGTCCTCGGCAGCGATCAGGTCAGCCAGCTCGCCGCCAAGGTCGGGCTCTCGCCGCAGGCCGCCAGCACCAGCCTGGCTCAGCTCCTGCCGAACCTCGTGGATCGCATGACCCCGAACGGCCAGATCCCGCAAGGTGGCGGCCTGCTCGGCGGCATCCTCGGCGCGCTGGGCGGCAAGCAGGGCTGATCGAGCCCGGCCGCGGCCGGTGCACTAAGCGGACGGACGCGTCACCAACCCATGTTGGGACGCGAGAAAAAGGGGGGAACTCCATGAACAGAAAGAGAGATGGTGTCGCGATCGCGCTCGTTCTTGCGCTCGGGCTGACGCTCGCGTCGGCGCTGCCGGCGGCGGCCGCGCGGCGCGCCGCCCAGAGCGGGCCGGTCAACATCAACACGGCGTCGCAGCAGGTGCTCGAGTCGCTGCCCGGGGTCGGCGCCGCGACGGCCAAGAAGATCATCGCCGGACGCCCGTACGCGTCGGTCGCCGACCTCGCCAGGGCGGGGATCGCGAAGAAGACGATCGAGAAGATCACGCCGCTCGTCACGGTGAGCGGCGCCGCCGCGAGCGCGGCCACCGCGCCGTCTGCGACGACGAAGCCGATCCGCGGTGTCAGGAAGACGGTGGCGGCCCAGGCCGCCGCCTCGGGTGCGATCGACCTCAACGCCGCCTCGCAGAAGGAGCTCGAGTCGCTGCCCGGCATCGGCGCGGCCACCGCCAAGAAGATCATCGCGGGGCGCCCGTACGCGTCGGTCGCGGACCTCGCCAAGGCCGGCGTGCGCGCCAAGACGATCGAGAAGATCACGCCGCTCGTGACCGTCGGCAGCGCCGCGGCGGCGGCCGGCTCGTCGCCAGCCGCGCACTCGTCGTTCCCGTGGGGGCACTCGGCCGGCACGACCGCTGCGACCGCCGGTGCGGCAACGGCCGGCACGACCGCCGCGGCCGCCGGGACGACGGCGCAGGTGCCGCCCGCCGCCGGCATGGTGTGGGTCAACCTCTCGACCAAGGTTTACCACTACGCGGGCGACCGCTGGTACGGCAAGACCAAGAACGGAAAGTTCATGAGCGAGCAGGACGCGATCGCGGCCGGCTACCGCGCGGCGAAGACGAAGTCGAGCGGGCAGCAGACGCAGACGCCGTGACGGCCACACCGCAACCGCGACGTTCGCCGGTCGCGCCGCCCGGCGCGGCCGGTGGCGTCGCCTCCTCCGACCGGCCTCCGCGCCGCCGGGCGCGGACGGCGGCCGGCCGGATACGCAGCGCACGCTGTTGGGTATCATCCCGGCAACATCGGGGGGAGGGATCGAGATGGGGCTCTTTCACCTGCTCTGGTCGCTGATCGTCGGGTTCGTCGTCGGTCTCATCGCGCGCGCGGTCGTCCCGGGCGCTCAGCACATGGGACTGATCCTGACGACCGTGCTCGGCATCGTCGGCTCGCTCGTCGGTGGGTTCGTCGGCGGGCTCGTATCGCGGCCGAAGGAAGGCTCGAAGTTCCACCCCGCCGGGTTCTTCCTCTCGATCATCGGCGCGGTGGTCGTGCTCTTCCTCTTCAACATGCTGCGGCACTAGAACGCCGGAGCGGTCCTCGCCGGGTCCTCCCGCGCGGTGTCAAGGTCGCGACGCGAAGGTGTTGCACGCGTCGACGCGGCCGGCGGAGAGTCCTCGGCGGAACCATTCGACCCGCTGCTGCGACGAGCCGTGCGTCCACGTCTCCGGGCTGACCCTTCGCCCCGCCTGCCGTTGCAGGCGATCGTCGCCCACCGCCGCGGCGGCGGCGAGACCGGACTCGACGTCACCAGCTTCGAGGATCTTCCTCTCCTCCGTGGAGTGCGCCCAGACGCCGGCGAGACAGTCGGCCTGAAGTTCCAGCGCGATCGCCAGCTCGCGCGCCCGCGACGGGTTGCGGGCTTGCAGCTGGCGCATCTGGGCGTCGATGCCGAGCAGGTTCTGGACGTGGTGCCCGAGCTCGTGGGCGATCACGTAGGCCTGGGCGAACTCGCCCGGGGCGCCGAAGCGCGTCTTGAGCTCCTGGAAGAAGGCGAGGTCGATGTAGACCTTCTGGTCCTCCGGGCAGTAGAACGGTCCGGATTGGGCCGCGGCGAAGCCGCAGCCGGAGCGCGTCTCGTCGCTGAACAACACCAGCTTGGCGTGCGGGTACGGCCGATTCGCCCGTGCGAACGCCTGCGACCAGGTCTTCTGCACGTCGTCGAGCACGAACGAGACGAACTGCACTTCGCGGTCGCTCTCGGGTCCCTGCGGCACCGAGCGCGAGGCGGTCGTCGCGGCCGGCCCGCCGACGTCCGCCACTCCGAGCAGCGAGAAGAAGTCGCGCTTGAAAAGGAGCGAGAGCACGAGAACGACGAGGAACCCGCCAATCCCGAGGTGCGGCCCGCGGAGCCGGAAGCCCGACCCCCCGCCTTCGCCGCGAACGTCCTCGACATCCTCGCTACGGCCCCCTGGCGTCCATCGCATCGTCATCCTCCGTGGACGAGGCCAGAGTACCCCATCGCGGGAGGCTCAGGGGGCGGCCGGTGGCGCCGCGCTCCGGCCCACGGCCGCGCGAGTCACCCTCCGGATCAGGCGCCACGCGCCGAACGCCAGCAGCGCGAGCAGCACCAGCGCCAGCACCGGCACGAGAACCGCGAGGATCGCGAGCACCCCGGAGGCGAGGTCCTCGACCACGCTGAGGAGCGGGTTGGCGATCCCGAACGACAGCGCGGACGAGCCGAGCCGGGCGCTCGCCTTGCCGAGGTGCACCACGCCGGCCGCGCTCCCGCCCACGACGATGGCGAGGACGGTTGCCCACAGCGGGCCGGCATGGGTCGTGACGGCCGCCACCGCCAGCGCGCCGGCGACCGGACGGAGGACGCTCCCGACGGTGTCGAGCGCGTGGTCGACCACCGGAACCTTGTCGCCGAGCAGCTCGGCCACGCTGGCGCTCCAGAACGCGAGCAACGCCGGCGTCGAGCTGAGCCAGGTGAAGTCGGGCCCCAGCCCGATCCACCCCATCCGGCCGGCGAGGCCGAGGACCGCCAGCGGCAGGAACGCCCGCAGCCCGGCGACGGCCGCGAGCACCAGGCCGGCGGCGAGCGGCAGGACCACGGAGGACGCCACGTCCATCCCGAGAGTATGAACCACGGCGGCTCTAGCCGCCGCGACCGGG
>JAJXUY010000323.1 GCA_021782525.1 Acidobacteriota bacterium
GCACCAGCTTCGGGTCCTGCTCGACCTCCACGTCGGGTGCGATGCCGTGGTTCTCGACCTCCCACTCGCCGTGCAACCCGTAGATCGCCCAGCGCGGCGCGGTGATCCGCCCGCCGTCCATCAGCGGTGGGTAGCCGCCGATCCCGACGAGGCCGCCCCAGGTGCGGACGCCGACCAGCGGGCCGATCTTCGCCTTGCGGAAGTACCACGGCATCGCGTCCCCGCCGGAGCCGGCGAACTGGTTGATGATCATCACCTTGGGACCGTAGATCGACTCCACGGGCTCGGTGTAGTCCTCGCCCTCACGGGTCATCACCCGGCACATCGGCCGCCGGTTGAGGTACTGGATGATGTAGTCGGCCAGATCGCCGCCGTGATTGAAGCGCTCGTCGAGCACCGCCGCCTGCTTCCCCACCTGGGCGAAGAAGTAGCGGTTGAAGCTGGTGTAGCCGCCGTCCGCCGTGTCGGGCAGGTAGACGTAGGCGACCCGCCCGCCGGAGAGCTCGTCCACCTTGCGCCGGTTCTCCTCGACCCAGGCGAGATGACGCAGGTTGCGCTCGCTCGCCACCGGCACCACGGTGACGTCGCGCGCCCCCTGGCCGTTCGCGCTCGGCCCGACCCGGATCACGGTTTGCTTCCCCGCGGTCTCGAGGAAGAAGCTGAACACGTTGTCGGCGGCGGTGACCTCGCGGCCGTTGACCGCGAGCAGGTACTCGCCGGCCTTGACGTCCACGCCGGGCTGCGTGAGCGGCGCCTGCAGCTCCGGGTTCCAGTTCTCGCCGCCGTACACGCGGGCGAAGCGGTAGCGCCCGCCGTCGAGCGTGTAGTCCGCGCCGAGCAGCCCGACGCTGACCTTGTCGCTCCTCGGCTCGGCGCCGCCGCGCACGAACATGTGCCCGACCGACAGGTTGCCGGTCATCTCGGCGAACAGCGCGTTGAGGTCGTCGCGGCTGGCGATCCCGGGAAGGTACGGCGCGTACGCCTTCTCGGCCGCCGCCAAGTCGAGACCGTGGAAGTGCGGGTCGTAGAAGAAGTCGCGCTCGATCCGCCAGACCTCGCGGTACATCTGCGCCCACTCCGCCTTCGGATCGACCCAGACCTTGAAATCCTTCATCGCCAGTACCCCGTCGCCCGCCTTGGGCGGCTTGTCGGCGGCGGCGATGTGCCAGGCGGACCCCGTGCGGTAGAGCATCTTCTCGCCGTTGGCGGAGAGCGCGAACGCCGAGATCCCCTCGAGCAGCGGCTCCGTCTTGCGCGTGGCGAGGTCGAACCGCTTCACCGCGAGCTTCGGCGGGCCGTCGTCCGCCTCGACGAGGGGGCCCTCGAGGAGGTACAGCACCCCGTCGTTCCCGGCCCACACCCCGCGGTAGTTCCGGGCCGCGATCGGCAGCGCCACGATGCGCTGGTCGAGGCCGGCGAAGTTGATCGTCACTTTCGCCGGCTCGCCGCTGCCCTCCTTGGCGCCGGCGCCCTCCTTCTTGACGGCATCGTGCTTTCCCTTGTCGGCGGCCGGCGCCTTCTCCTCGTCGCTCTGCGGCGGGATCGGCGACGGCACGCCGTTCGCGAGCACGGCCGCGTAGACGCTGCGGGTGATCGGATGGCCGATGCTCGTCATGTCGAGCCACCCCGCCGTCAGCCCCATGTCGGTGCTGGCGGTGAAGTAGAGGTACGTGCCGCGCTTGTCGAACACCGGGAAGAGCGCGTCGCTCATCCCGTCGGTGACCTGCGTCGCCTTGCCGTCGGCGAGCGAGTAGACGAACACCGCGCGCAGCTGGCTCGGCAGCTGCTTGGTGTAGGCGAGCCAGCGGCTGTCCGGCGACCAGCGCACGTCGAACTCGTGTGCCGGCGAGTCGAAGCGGTCGGTGTCCACCTTCACCGGCGTCGGGTGCGCGAGCTCCACGACCCAGAGGTTGAGGCGCTTGTCGCTGTACGCAATGCGCTGGCTGTCGGGGGACCACGTCGGCTCGTAGAAGAACGACGGCGGCTGGCCGAGGGCGATCTTCTGCACCTCGCCGAGGCCGTCCTGCCGCCGCACGTGCAGCGCGTACTCGCCCGACTCGTCGGAGAAGTAGGCGATTCGGGTGCCGTCCGGCGACCACGCCGGGTCGCGCTCGGCCGCCCCCACCGTGTTCGTGATGTCGCGGATGTCGCCTTTCTCCGCCGGCACCGTGAGGATCTCGCCGTGCGCCTCGAACACGGCGCGCTGGCCGGTCGGCGAGATGCCGGCGGCGAGGACGTCCTTGACCGGGTCGAGCGCGAGCAGGTGCGGGCGCAGTTGCGGCATGTCGGCCGCGATCCGCACCGGCACGACCCGGTTCTCGCCGCTGGCGAGGTCGAGCAGGTGGAGCGAACCGAACTGCTCGTACACGATCGCTCCAGCGCCGGCCGAGGCCGAGTCGATGTCGAGGCCGATGTTGGCGACGACCTGGCGTACCGCTCGGGTGCGGAGGTCGTAGGCGAACAGGGTCACCGGCCCGCTGCGGTCGGAGAGGAAGTAGACCGTGTCACCCACCCACATCGGGTTGCGGTCGTTGGAGTTGTTCTCCTGCGGGATCGTCGTGACGCTCGAGTCGGCGAGGTCGGCGATCCAGATCGTCGCGGTCTGCCCGCCGCGGTACGACTTCCACGCCGGCTCCCACTGGAAGTTGGGCTCGTAGGCGAGGTGCGAGCCGTCGGGCGAGTACGACGCCTCCTCCACGCGCGGCAGCGGCACCTCGGTCGGGAAGCCGCCCGCGACCGGGACGGTGTACAGGTGCTCGGGGTCGGCGACGCTGGCGCGCGGCGAGCGGAACGCCACCCGCCCGTCCGGGGTCCACGCCACGGCGACGTCGGCGCCGGGATGGAAGGTGAGCCGGCACGGCTCGCCGCCGGATGCGGCCACCACGTAGACGTCCACGTTGCCGTCGAACTCGCCGGTGTACGCGATCCGCGTCCCGTCCGGCGAGAAGATCGGCCCGGCGAGGCGCCCGCTGCCGGTGACCAGGCGCACCGCCTCGCCGCCGGCGCGAGGGACGGTCCAGATCTCGCCGCCGTAGGCGAACGCGATCTGGGTACGGCTCACGCTCGGCGAGCGCAGCAGCAGCGGCGGGAGGTCGGCGGCCGCGGCGACGCCGAGGCCGAGGACCGCCGGCCACACGACGGCAAGGACGAGCTTGATCGCTGACTTCATGGAGTCTCCTTTGCTTCGGTGACGCCGGAGGGTGCGTCGGTCGAGTCCCGCCGAGGATACGGCACGGCCCGGCGCGCGCGGCCGCGGCGGCGGCTCCCGCCTGCGGCCCTCTCCGGCCCGGACGTTCATGCCCGTGCATACGCGCCGGCGCCGCTTTGGGTTCGCGGGGCGCCCGCTCGCCGGGACGCCGCTGCTATGATCCGGCCGGACGAAAGGACGCCGCGATCGCCGACCAACCCTCCTCCCCCAGCGGCCCCTCGCAGC
>JAJXUY010000324.1 GCA_021782525.1 Acidobacteriota bacterium
CGCCGCCACGTCGAGCTGGCGCAGCAGTTCGCCGCATGGGTCGAACGGTCCTCCACGTTCGAGCTCGTCGCGGCGCCGCCGTTGAACCTCGTCTGCTTCCGCCACACCGCCGGGGACGAGTTCAACCGGGAACTGCTCGAGCGCGTGAACCGGAGCGGGCGGCTGTACCTGACGCACACCACGCTCGGCGGGCGGTTCGTGTTGCGGCTGTGCGTCGGCCAGACCACCACCGAGAAGCGGCACGTCGCCGAGGCGTGGCGGGTCTTGCAGGCCCAGGCGGACGGGCTCGAGCGCGACGGTGCCGGGCCGGGGCAGCGGTAGGGAGCGGCCCCGGTGCTAGGCTGGCGCTCGTGAACGCGATCGTCGCCGAGGTGCGCCGCCGCGGGCGGGTGAGCTTCGCGGAGTTCATGGGTCTGGCGCTCTACCACCCGGAGGCCGGCTACTACACGAAGCCGCGCCCCGGGCCGGGCCCGGCCGGCAGCGGCGGAGACTTCCTGACCGCCCCGACGGCCTCGCCGGTGTTCGCCCGGACGATCGCCGCCCTGGTGAGCGGTCTCGAGGGGGCGCTGGGAGAGGCGCTGACGTTCGTGGAGCTCGGCAGCGGCGAGGGCCTGTTCCTGGCGCCGTTCCTCGCGGCGCTGCCGGAGTCGGCCACGAACGGCGCTCGGCGCGTGATCGCGGTCGAGGCCGCGGCGTGGGCGCGCGCCCGGATCGCGGAGCGCTGCCCCGGCGTCGAGGTCGTGGCGGCGCTCGCCGCGGCGCGTTGGCCGGAGGGGCCGGTGATCCTGTTCGCGTCGGAGCTCTACGACGCGCTCCCGGCCCACCGGGTCACCGTTCACGACGGGGCGCTGGCGGAGTTCTTCGTCGAGGCCGATGCGCGGGGCGAGCTGTGCTGGCGGCTCGGCGAGCCGAGCGCGCCCGAGATCCTGAGCTACCTCGGCGAGTGCGGGCTCACGCTCGCCGAGGGACAGGTGGCGGAGATCCGGCCGGCGGTTCGCGGCGTCCACGCCGGCCACCTGAGCTGGTGCGGTCACGGAGGCGTGGCGCTGATCCTCGACTACGGCCACCCGGGCCGCCGCCTCTACGACCCGCGGGCACGCCGGCGCGGGTCGCTGGTGGGCTACCGCAACCACGCCCTGGTGGACGACGTCCTGGCCGATCCCGGGCAGGTGGACATCACGGCCCACGTGAACTTCGACGACCTCGAGCACGGGGCCTCCGACGCCGGCTGGGAGCGCGGCGAGCTGCGGCCGCTCGGTCTCTTCCTCACGGCGCACGGCGCGCTCTCGCAGCTGCCACCCGCGGTCCGCCGTGGGGAGCCGCTGACCCCGTTGGAGTGGGGCGAGCTCGGCGAGGTCAAGCGGCTGCTCACGCCGGTCGGGATGGGCGCCGACCTCAAGGTGTTGGCGCAGGGAAGGGGCCGGGCGTGGCAGGGGTACCTCGGTCTGGCCGCGCCGCCGCCGGCCGACGCGTAGCGGCAGCGCTGGGGCGACCCGACCGCGTCCCCGTCGGCACCCGGTGGCGATGGACTCAGCGGGGTTCGTCCGCCCGCGCGCCCGGCCCGCGCAGGAGCAGCCCGAGCTCGTGCACGTCGGCGAGCGGTAGGAGCCGGATCCCGTTCTCGCCCGCAACCGAAACCGAGGGCGGCGTCGCGCAGCGCGCAAAGCCGAGCGCCCGCGCCTCGCGCAGCCGCTCGGCCGGGCGGCCGACGGCGCGGATCTCCCCGAGCAGACCGATCTCGCCGAAGAACGCCAGGTCGTCGGGAAGCGAGCGGTCGGTGGAGGAGGAGATCAGGGCCGCCGCGACCGCGAGGTCGAGGGCGGGCTCGTCGACGCTGACGCCGCCGGCGAGGTTGACGAACACGTCGCGGTCGGCCCAGCGCGAGCCGGCGCGCTTCTCGAGCACGGCGAGCAGGAGCGCGAGGCGCCCCGGGTCCATCCCCTGCGCCACCCGCCTCGGGTTGGCGAGCGGCGAGCGCGAGACGAGCGCCTGCACCTCGACCAGAAGCGGGGTCGAGCCCTCGAGCACGACCGCGACGGCGGAGCCGGGGGCGCCGGGACGGCGGTCGGCGAGCAGCACGGCCGAGGGGCTGACGATCTCCTCGAGTCCGGTGTCGCTCATCGCGAACAGTGCGAGCTCGAGCGCCGAGCCGAATCGGTTCTTCGTCGAACGCAGGATGCGGTGCGGGTGGTTGCTGCTGCCGGAGAACTCGAGGACGGCGTCGACGACGTGCTCGAGCGCCTTTGGGCCGGCGACCAGGCCCTCCTTGGTGACGTGGCCGACGAGGATGACCGGTGGCCCGTCGCGCTTGGCGAGCTCGACGAGCTGGCCGGCGACCTCGCGCACCTGCGTGACGCTCCCCGACACCGCGGGCACGCGCTCGGAGTACATCGTCTGCACCGAGTCCACGATCACGAGCGCCGGGCGCAGGCGGCGGGCCGTGGCCACGACCGCCTCGACCGCCGGCTCGGCGAGGAGGAGGACGTTGTCCCCGACGCATCCGAGACGGTGGGCGCGGAGGGCGACCTGGCGCGTCGACTCCTCGGCGCTGACGTAGAGAACGCGGCCGAGCTCGGGACGGCGCGCCGCCGCCTGCAGCAGGAGCGTGGACTTGCCGACGCCCGGCTCGCCGGCGACGAGCACGACGCTGCCGGGCACGAGCCCGCCGCCGAGGACGCGGTCGAGGCCGGCGATCCCGGTGGCGACGCGCGGCGAGTCCGCGAGCTCCGCGTCGGAGAGCGCGACCGGCTCCGCGGCCGCGCCGCGGCTCCGCGGCTCGGAGCGCAGCTCGCCCGGAACCTGCTCGAACGTGTTCCAGCCGCCGCACCCCGGGCACCGGCCCAGCCACTTCTGCGAGCGCTGCCCGCAGGCGGTGCACTCGAAGACGGCCGGCTCCCGTCCCACGGCTACTTGCCCGCGCCGATCGAGGACATCGTGCCGAGCAGGTACTTGACGTCCTCATCGCGCCAGGTGACGCCGCCACCGAACAGCACGGAGCGCGCCTGCGCCCACACCGGGTCGTCGAGGCCGGCGAACGCGAACAGGTTGCGGGTGAGGAAGTACCGTGTCTCGAAGCGGATGTGCGGCGGCTTGACCTGGCGGCTGAAGTCGTACGCCTCGAGGGTGAGCTGGAGGCGGCGGTTGAGCAGCGCCCGGTCGATCCCGACGCCGCCGCGCGACTCGAACAGCCCGGCCCGGAACGTGTAGTCCTCGTACTGGAAGCCGACCTGGGCGTTGACCGTGTTGGTGTCGGAGATCCGCTGCGTCTCCTGGACCACCGAGTGCGAGGTGCCGTCGGGATAGATCGACGTGATCGTCTGTGTGTAGTTGTTGACCCGGCCCACGGGCGAGTCCACGAGCTCGAGGCGGTAGAACCGGTCGGGCGTGGTGTGCAGGTCGAGGCCGAACGCGCTGC
>JAJXUY010000325.1 GCA_021782525.1 Acidobacteriota bacterium
AGGACGTCCACGTCCTCGCCCACGCTCGCAACCGCCTTCACCGTGTGGTCCTTGAGGCTGAAGGCACACACGGAGGCGTTTCCCTCACCGGCGACGAATGCGGTCTGCGTGGAGGGGTCGACGGCGACGCCATGGGCGCCCTTCACGCCGGGCAACGCCCAGCGGCCCACCACCGAGAGGCTCTCGGGATCGCTGGCGACCAGCTCGTCGGTGGAGCCGACGGCCACGAGGATGCGGCCGGTGCTGGGATCGAAGCGCGTGTTGCCCACGTCACCGCCCACCGGGATCTTCTTGACGACCTTGCTCGTCCTGGCGTCGATCACCACGCAGTTGCCGCCGTGCTGGTCGCTCACAAAGAGGCGCTGGACGGAGGCCACATAGTCGAGTCCGTCGACGTTCCCGGCTGCGATGCGCCCGATGATCTTGAGGGATGTGGCGTCGAGCACGACCACCTCGCTGCTCCCGGCCGCCGCGGCGTAAACCAGGCCGAGCTCAGGAACTGCCAGGACACCGCGCACGCGAGGCGTCCCCTCGGCCACTCCGAGCACCATGGGAGGGGACGTGCCTACCGCCACGACCGTTCCGTCGCCCATGTGGCCGAGGTACACGCGGTGAGATGCCGAGTCCACCGAGATGTAGTCCATGCGGGTGGCGGCGCCAGGGAGCGGGAGGTCCGTCACCACTTCCAGGGATAGCGCCCCCGGCTTGGCGGCAGCGGCAGGAAGACCTCCGACCACCACCACACACGTCAGGAGAGCCGCCGACAACTGACTCGAGCTGATATGCCACATGCTCCACCTTCTTTCAACGTCCACCCGGTGCGGTGGCATCGCGTCGATTCTGCATGCTCGCCGTCCGGTCGAGCGCGGCTCTCAGCCCCTTGGCCAGATCTTCTGCGCGGCCGACGCCCCAGAAGTGCAGGAACAGGATTCGCGGCTGCTCGCCCCCCATGTGCTGGTGGATCGCGACGATGTTGATGCCGGCCGCCCGCAGCGCCTTGAGAACTCCCTGTAGCTCGGTCTCGAGCATGGCAAAGTCGCCGTCCACCACCGCCTTGTCGGCCGAGCCGGCGAACGCCGCCCAGGTGTTGACTCCCATCGCATTGCCGACCTTCATGCCGTTCATTGTGGTCGCGCGGCCGACGACGACCTTGTAGACGCCTGCAGCCAGCGTGCCGTGCTGCCCGAAGATCGCGTCGAGCTTGGCCGGATCGGGGCCTGTCCCTCCGACTTCCGGACCTGCGGCCGGCGGACCCGGATCGACGGCGGCCGTCTCCTTGATCTTCGCGAACACCTTGCCGACCGCCGTCGCCAGTGTCGACTCGTCGCCGTGACCGCCGATGTGCATGAACATCACCCTCGGCTGATCCCACAGGAAGTGGTTGTGCAGCGCGGTGACCTCGAGCCCGTGGCCCAGGGCGGCGTCGATGACGGGATTGACCTGGTTTTCTGAGAGCACCATGTCGCCCATCACCATGGTCGAGTGCCCGCTGGGCATGAAGGCAGCCCACGAGGTCAGGCCTATGGCCGGTGAGAGACGCGTCCCGGCGACGGCGATCGAGAGATCCGTCCGCGGCACGGAGACCTTGAACACGCCTTCCTTGGTGTCGAGTGTACCCTTGGCACCTGTCAACTGCTCGATGCGCGCCGTGTCGAGCGCGCGCATCGCGCCCGCCGAGGCGGGAAGCACACTGGCAAACGCGCCGACAATCGCCAGACTCGAGACCAAGCTCAAGCTCCAAGACGTACCGCAGCAGAGATGCATCTTGGAGCGATTCCCCAACACTCGCGAAACCGTTGTCATGGCTCAGCCCTCCTTGCGGGTGTCACGTGCATCCGTCTTGGTCTTGCCAGGATCCACTGCGCGTGAGCTGAAGAACGCGTACAGGCCCTCGAACAGCTCGCGTGACCGTGCGAGCCGCACTTCGTCGTCGCTCGCTGCCGTCGCGATGCTCGTCAGCAGGGCGAGGACGCCGGCCGTCTCGGGCCGACCGAACTTCGTGTCCTTGAAATCGAGGTCGTGCACGATCTCGGCGATGGCGTGCACCCCCCGAACGCCGATCCCAAACCGGTGGAGCAGCGTCTCGAAGGTGCATCGGTCACCCTCGTGAGTGAACTCGGCCTCGAACATGTCGAAGCGCACCTCGCCGGGTCCGGGCTGCCGCTCCCGTCCCGGCACGAAGGCGAACCTCGCCTCGGGATCGATGAACCGGCGAATGAGCCAGGCGCTCGCCATGCGGTCGACGAAGACGTTCTCACGGGTGACCCATGTGCGGCCTCGATAGCTCCCGGCCTCCTCGGTGGCACCCGATGCCACGCCGCGCGCTGCGACCTCTGCGGGGCCATGCGCCAGGTCCTCGATCTCTGCCAGGAGCGCCTCCACGTTGGTCCGGGAGGGGGTGCCGAAGAAGTCGATCGCCTCCACTTCGGCCAGGCGTCGCTGCAGCTTGCGGAGCTGCCCGACCGCTTCGTCGCTGCCGCCGGCAGCAACGGGATCCCGCAGCGCCTGCCCTTCCTCGGCGATCGCCAGGTAGTCTTGCTCGCGAGCGTCCACGAAGAGTCGTTCGACCTCCGCGTCGCTGAGGCCCCCAACAAACCCCGCGCTGCAGATGAACGCCTCACCGCCGCCGGCCACGATCTCGCCGCGTAGCCACGCGAAGTCTTCCTGCGCCTGCGTCGATTTCGGAAGGGCGTAGACCGTCTGCTTGATCGAGACCGCGCCGAGTTGCTGCAGGCGCCGGCGGGCCTTCACTCGCAGGTAGTTCGGCTGCGGTGGAATCTGGTGGATGAGCAGCAACCAGCGCGCCTCGGAAGCATCAACCACCCCGACCTCCCATCACAGTTGGGTCAACGTAGGATTCAACTGAATCATTCCTGAGCGTACAGGGGTCCTGCCCACGGGTCTTCCTTGCGCACCTGCCTCGCTGAACGGCGGCGCCATGAGGCGCCCCGAGCCGGGACAGGTCCGGGCGAGATCGAGACGGCACCCTCCTAGAAGGCACGCTGGTGACGCTCAAACAGTTGCGTCCGTCCAGCGCTGCAGATAGGGGTAGGGGCTCCGGTTGACGATCGGGGTCGGGAATCGGCGGGACGAGCGGAGCGAGACCCGCCGATCCCTCAGCCCAGTGCCGTCATGCCGCCTGCCGGCGGCCCGCGAACTCTTGGTTGGTTTGGTCGGGACGGGGGGATTCGAACCCCCGACCCCTTGAACCCCATTCAAGTGCGCTACCAGGCTGCGCCACGTCCCGACCGGGGTGCGTCAGGCGACACGTCGCCGTGCCGTCAGTTCAACAGCGCGAGGATGGCTTCCAGCTCGTTGCGGGTGGCCTTCAGAGCGCGCCGCACGCTTTCTACTTGGTTTCCCGCCTTCGTGTCAAGCTTGGCGGGCTTCGGCGCGCGCTCGGCCAGCTCCT
>JAJXUY010000011.1 GCA_021782525.1 Acidobacteriota bacterium
TCGTGATCCCGGCGAGCTGAACCCGCCGCGCACGGCCGCGCGCCGCGGCGGGCGGCGGAGTCCGGCGCCGGCCGCTCGCGGTTTGCGCGCCGTGCGGCTATCGTTGGCTCATGAGCCACGAGCCGGTCCTCGCGCCGCACCGTTCGATCCGAGCGTTCCGCGCCGAGCCGCTGCCGTCGGGCATGCTCGAGCGGCTGGTCGCGGAGGCGCAACGCGCGCCGACCGACGCGACCGCGCAGATGTACTCGTTCGTGCGCGTGGCCGACGGCGCGCGAAGGGCGCGCATCGCCGCGCTCTCCGGCGACCAGGAGCACGTGCGCACCGCGGCCGAGTTCCTCGTCGTGTGCGCCGACGTCCACCGGCTCGCGCGCCTGCTCGAGCTGCACGGGCGCGCGCTCGGCGCGTTCCCCGCAACCGGTCTGCACTTCGCGACGGTGGACGCCACGCTGGCGGCGCAGCGGCTGATCGACGCCGCGGAGTCGGTGGGACTGGGCACCGTGTGCATCGGCGGCATCCTCAACGGCGTCGAGGAGCTGGTCGAGTTCCTCGCGCTGCCGCGCGGCGTGCTGCCGCTGTTCGGGCTCTGTCTCGGCTGGCCGGCGGAGGAGCCGGTGCGGCGGCCGCGCGTCGCAATCGGCTCGGTGCTCCATACCGACCGCTACGGCGAGCAGACGCCCGCCGCGGCCGCCGCCGACGTGTCGGCGATGGCGGCGATCACGCGCAGCGGCGACTGGCCGTCGGTGCTCGCGCGCTACTTCGCGGCCGGCGGAACGATGGAGGAGCGCGAGCCGGCGCTGCGCCGCGTCCTCGAGCGCCAGGGCTTCGCCTGGCGGTGAGGCCGGCGGAGGAGAGGCGTTGTCCGTGGTCAGTGGTCCGTGATCGGAAGAGACAGCTGCGAAGCGCGGATGCGGCGGCGCAGGGCTTCGAGGCGGCGGACGTTGCTTTTCGTTGCGGGCCCCAGGCCAGGCATCTCGTCTCTTCTGTGCCCCGGATTCCTCGGACCACTGACCACGGACCACTGACCACGGACCACTGACCACGTCGTTCCCGGCCCGCTATACTGCGCGCGTGTCACCTCCCCTGATCCTGGTGAGCAACGACGACGGCTACCACTCGGAGGGAATCCGGGTGCTCGCCGAGTCGCTGCAGGGCCTCGGCGAGGTGTGGGTCGTCGCCCCCGACCGCGAGAACTCGGCGGTCTCCCACGCGCTCACGCTCTCGCGGCCGCTGCGCCTGACGCGGTTCGCGGAGCGTGGCTTCGCGGTCGACGGCACGCCCACCGACTGCGTCACGATCGGAGTCGGCCACCTGCTCAAGGGACGGACGCCGGACCTCGTGGTATCGGGGATCAACTTCGGCGCCAACATGGGCGACGACGTGCACTACTCCGGGACCGTCTCGGCCGCGTTCGAGGCCGTCATCCTGGGCGTCCCCGCCGTCGCGATCTCGCAGGTGACCACGAGCGAGTTCTCGTTCGCCTTCGCGGGGCGGTTCGCGCGCCTGATCGCGGCGCGCGTGCTCGACCGCGGGCTCCCCGCCGGCGTGCTGCTCAACGTCAACGTCCCGCCGAACCACCCGAGCGGCGTGCGCTTCACCCGGCTCGGGAAGCGGACGTACGGCGAGGGGGTCGTCGAGGACACCGACCCGCGCGGGCGCAGGTGCTACTGGATCGGCGGCGGCGACCCGGTGTGGGAGGACATCCCGGGAACGGACTTCGCGGTGGTCGCCGCGGGCTACACCTCGGTGACACCGTTGCACCTCGACATGACCGACCGGGAGCAGCTGCGGCAGCTCGAGGGCGAGGCGGCGGCGTGGGACCTGGAGGGCTCCTGAGGTGAGCGCGGTCCCGGTGCGACGCAAGGTGCTGATCGACTACCTCCGCAGCGCCGGGATCGTGGACGACCGGGTGCTCGCTGCGATCGCCGCGGTACCGCGCGAGCGGTTCGTGCCCGACACCCTGCGGCACCAGGCGTACGAGGACTACCCGCTGGAGATCGGCGAGGGGCAGACGATCTCGCAGCCTTCCGTGGTCGCCCGCATCACCGAGCTCGCCGAGGTGACGCCGCGCGACCGCGTGCTCGAAATCGGCGCCGGCTCCGGCTACCAGGCGGCGGTGCTGGCGCAGCTCGCGCGCTTCGTGTTCACCGTCGAGCGCCTGCCGCGCCTCGCCGAGACGGCCCGCGGCCGGCTCGCGGAGCTCGGGTACCGCAACGTGTCGGTCCAGGTGATGGACGGCACGCTGGGGTGGCGTGCCCAGGCGCCGTTCGACGCGATCATCGTCAGCGCCGCAGCCCCGGCGATCCCGCGAGCTCTCGTCGACCAGCTCACGGACGGCGGCCGTCTCGTCATCCCGATCGGCGAACTGCGGCTGCAGGAGCTGGTGCGGGTGGTGCGGCGCGGCGACCGCGTCGAGGAGACGAGGCACGGGCCGGCGACGTTCGTGCCGCTGGTCGGCCGCGACGGGTACTGACATGGGCCGGTGGGGAAAGACGAGACGGATCCGATGACCGCGAAGCTCTTCACCGTCAGGGGCCGGGTGCAGGGCGTCGGGTTCCGTTACTTCGTGCTGCGCGAGGCGCAGGCCCGCGGCGTGGCCGGCTGGGTGCGCAACCTGTCCGACGGCGCGGTCGAGGTGCTCGCCGCGGGCGAGCCGGCTCTCGTGGACGCGTTCGAGGGGAGGCTGTGGCACGGGCCGCCGCACGCGCGCGTCACCGAGATCGAGGCGGCCGCCGCCGACGCGCCCGAGGCGCCCGGTTTCCGCGTGCTGCCGACGCCGTGGTGAACCCGCGGCCGCCGGACTTGTGATTTCGCGGTCGCCCGACTAGCATCCGGTCGGTACGGGGCTGTAGCTCAGTTGGATAGAGCAGCGGTTTCCTAAACCGCGTGTCGGAGGTTCAAGTCCTCTCAGCCCCGCCAACTTATATACCAAGCTCACCGTTTTGACACCAGTTTTGACAGCAGTTTTGCGCCGCCTCTAGGTTTGGGCTTGTCATCCCCGAGGAGACCTTCCAAACGAGCGGCCGCTGAGCCCGTCAACTCCTCGAGAACGTGGCCGTACACGTCAGTCGTGGTGGAGGTGCGCGCGTGCCCGAGGACGGCCGAGACGATGCTCACCGGCTCGCCAGCTTTCAAGAGCATGATCGCGGTCGAGTGCCGAAGATCGTGGAACCGCACCAGCGGGCGGAGGGTCTCGCGCTTGACCTTCACACTCTTCCCGCGCCGCTTGCGTGTCTCCGTCGTGGTGATCGTCTCGGCGAGCCCGACCCGCGCGAGGATCGGCCAGAAGCTCCGTCGGCGGAGGTTCGCGGATTCGACCGGCGTCCCGATCTCGGACACGAACACGAGGCCGGTATCGGCCCACGCGCTCCCCGCCTCGAGGCGCTCCTCGAGTTGGTGCACACCGTGGCGGCGGAGCGCATCCACCGCGGCCGGCGCGAGGCGGAGCGTCCGGTTAGACCGCTCAGTCTTCGTCTCCTCTATTACTAGGGCGCCCGGCCGCTTGCCGTCGCTGGCCTGCCGTTGCAGCGTGCCGGTGATTTCGATTGTGCCGGTGTCCAGGTCAACGTGATTCCACGACAACGCGAGCAGCTCGCCGAGCCGCGCGCCGGTGTAGACCGCTAGGGTGTAGAGCGCAGCGAAGCGATCCTCGGCGGCGGCGGCGAGAAATGCCTTGCACTGCTCCGGCGTCAGAGGCCGAGGCTTGTACCGCCCGACCCGTGGCGGGTCCGCAAGCCGAGCGACGTTCTGTGCGACCTTGCGCCGCTTGAGCGCCTTCTCGAGCGCGGTGCCGAGGACCGTATGTAGGTGGTGAACCGTACGAGGGGAGAGACCGCTCTCGACCTTCTCGCGGTAGAGGCGCTCGAGGCGCTCGGGGCTCAGGCGCGTGAGCGCAACCTTGCCAATGGTGGGGATTGCGTGGGCGGTGAGGAGCTGGTGATACCTGTCCCACGTTCGGGGCTTGACTGTGCCCTTGACGCCTTCAAGCCAGCTCGTCATCCACGCGGCAACGGTCAACTTGCCACCGGGGACGATCGCGCCGCCGTTGACCTCGACGATGAGTTTCGCCATCGCGTCGGCGGCTGCCTCCCGCGTGGGACCGTACACCGCCCGCCTGCGGCCGTCGCCGAGGCTGACCTGCGCTTGCCAGCGGCCGTCTTTGCGCTGGGCGATGCTACCTTCGCGGTTTCCGCGACGCTTCGCCTTTGGTTTTGCCATGAGCCTTTTCCCCCTCGGCCTTGTGGCGATGATAGTAGGCCTTCGATGCCATCCGCGCCCGTGCCGCCGGGCCGCAGTCCCCGCAGTACACCCGCCGACGCCCACGCCCGCGCTGTGCGGGAAGTGGCCTTCCGCACGCCCGGCAAACGGCCCAACCCTCCACGCCCGCCACGGCCTGCGCGAGCAAAATTGCGAGCGTGCCGAAAAGCGACGGCGCGTACATAACCAGCCTGTGATCGCCGTCCGGTCCCGTCGGGTTAGGAAACAAAATGGGATGAACCCCGCCGCGGACCGTCCAGGTGTTGATGACTTCCATGATGTCTTGCCACGCCGCCTGTGACGGGCTCAGCGACAGCGGCCCAACGTGGTAGTGCTTGCTCATATACCTGTAGCTCCTCTCGAGATCCAGGCTAGGGCGCTCGTGCGGCGGAAGCTCGCCGGAAAACAGCGGTCCCCACGTCGCCGGTTGCGGTGTCCTACCGGCGCGTACCTCGGCGGTCACGTCGAGGATGGCGCGGGCGGCGGCCACGACGTAGCGCCAGCGCGCGAGCGACTCACCGCCTGTGAATGGCACCGGGAGTGCCTTCGCGGCGCGGTCGTGCGGAAAACCCATCATGTCAAGCGGGCCGTGTGCGCGGGCAAATCGGACGATCGCCTTCGCGGGCGGATCGGGGCCAAGACGAACGAACCGGCTAAGAAGCCCGCGCGGTACGGCGACCCGATTGGCGGGCGTCTCAACCCACAAGATGCGATCGCCTTCCAAGTCAAGCTCGATCCGCTCAGGAACGGCTAGGTGCGCGCTGGGGAAGGGGCGATCGAGTAGGCCCGTCTCCGGGTCGGTGATGTTCGCTCGTTCCCATGCGGGCGTGTTGCTCGAAATCCTCATCGTTTATCATCGTAATTCCCTTGTGTTCCCGTGTCAACTGCGTGAGCCTGATTACGTGGAGGTTCGAATGAATGCCACGAAACGCGCAGGGGACGGCGAAGGGGTAGAGCGGCTCGCGTATCGGCCGTCCGAGGTGGCAAAGGCGATCGGCTCGTCAAGGGCGTATGCATACCAGCTCGTACAGCGCGGCGTGATCCGGTCTGTGCGGTGCGGGCGCGCGATCTTCGTTCCGCGAGCGGCGGTCGAGGATTTTCTCGCCGGTCAGGGAGAAGAGGGGTTATGAACGCCGACGGTCCCGCTGAAAGCACAACGGCCGCCCTGGCAGGCGGCCCTAAAGAGTCAATCGTCAATTCGCAATATAGCGCAGCGTCGCGCTTCGCGCAAGTGGTAGACGCGCTCGCTGCGTGGGCGCCGTGGGCCGCGGTGGCGCTCGCGGTCGTGGCGCTGATTGCGAGGCTGGTCCGATGAGCGCCACCCGCACCCCGCAGCCGTGCGAGTTGTGCGGCCGGCCCACGACCGAGACCGCAGCCTACGTTCCAACCGATGCAAACTGCGAGCGGATCTTCATGCTCGGCGTGATGACGTTCCCGCTGTGCCGCGACTGTCAGGGAGAAGTGAAGATCGGCACGGCGAGGGCGCAGTGCTTCGTCAACGACCTGCGGGCGCTCGCACTAGCGCCAAGGCGGACAGTGTGAGCGACGAACTCCTGCTCAATCTCTACCCAGCGGGCGAGCTCACCGGCTGGCTGACCATCTCGTATCCCGATCCCGCGTTCGTCCCGAGTGACGGGGAGCGCGTGCCGATGCTGACCAAGTGGGCAAACGACACCGCGGTTGCGGCCACCATCGCCGCTGAGCTGGCACCCAAGAACAACGTGTACGTCGGGCTTGGGCTCCGCCGTGCGCGTGGTTCCGAGCGCCAGCGTGGGGCGGTGGAGGACGTGGTCGTGATCCCCGGCGTGTGGGCTGACTTTGATGTAGCCGGCGACACACACACCGACAACGGCAAGCACTACTTCCCCACGAAAGCGGCGGTGCAGACGTTCCTCGACGGCCTGCCAGCGAAACCCTCGATCGTCGTGGACAGTGGCGGCGGGCTGCATGCCTACTGGCTCTTCCGCGAACCGTGGCTCTTCGAGGATGACGCCGAGCGTCTCGACGCTGCGGCCGTGGTGGAGGGCTGGCAGCGGTTCCTGCAGCGACGGGCGAGGGCGCTCGGGTTCGACATTGACTCGACGTTCGACCTGGCGCGCGTGCTGCGCGTCGCGCCGAGTCTGAACCACAAGGTTGACCCGCCGCTCCGCGTGTCAGTGATCCACAGCGACGGGCCACGGTACAACCCCGGCGACTTCTCCGAGTGGGCCGCGCCGGCTGGCGATGGGGCACCGGCTGCGACGGGGGCGGTCACGATCCGGTGGGACGCCGAGGCGCCGGCCAAGTTTGAGGCGCTACTCGTCGCCGATCCGCGCACCCGTGCAACGTGGGACCACCGCCGGCCGGACCTACGCGACCAGACGCCGACGGGCTACACGATGGCACTCGCCAACGTGGCGGTCACCGCCGGCTGGACGGATCAAGAGATCGCCGACCTATTGGTCGCTGCACGACGCCACTACGGCGCCGACCGTAAATACGCCGGCTGGTATGCGCGGACGATCGCGAAGGCGCGCGAGCGGAGCGGCGGGGTGGAGACGCCCGCACGGTCCTACTTGCTGACTGATACGGGCAACGCTGAGCGTTTCGCTGCGGAGCACGCTCAGGAGGTTCACTACTGCTTCGCGTGGAACAAGTGGATGGTATTCGACGGGCAGCGGTGGGCGCTCGACGACCGCGGCCGGATCTTCCAGCTCGCCAAAGAGACGACTCGGAACATGCTGACCGAGGCCGCACAGGAACCCGACGACGACAAGCGCAAGGCGCGAATCCGACACGCGATCAAGGCCGACTCTCGCGCCGGGCGCGACGCGATGCTCGCTCTCGCCCGATCTGAGCCCGGAATACCGATCACCCCGGAGGAACTCGACTGCGACCCGTGGTTGCTGAACGTCGAGAACGGCACAATAGACCTTCACACTGGGACACTGCGACCTCACCAGCGTGAAGATCTCATCACGAAGCTGGCGCCTGTCCAGTACGACCTGGCGGCCGCGGCGCCCCGGTGGGCGCGGTTCCTCGAGGAAGTGCTGCCTGACCCCGAGCTGCGGCGGTTCCTCCAGGCAGCGACCGGCTACGCCCTGACCGGCGACGTGTCGGATCAAGTCTTGTTCTTCCTCTACGGGCTCGGGGCGAACGGCAAGAGCGTCTACTTGGGGACGGTACAGACGGCGCTCGGCGACTACGCCGTCCAGGTAGTCCCCGATCTGTTGATGGCGAGGAAGGGCGAGCACCACCCGACCGAGCTGACCGACCTCTACCGGCGCCGGTTCGTCGCGACGATCGAGGCTGACGAGGGCCGAAGGTTCAATGAGGCGGGCGTGAAGTGGTTGACCGGCGGCGACAAGATCCGGGCGCGACGAATGCAAGAGGACTTCTGGCAGTTCAACCCAACGCACAAGATCTTCCTGGCGGCGAACACAAGACCGGTGATCCGGGGCAACGACCTCGGGATATGGCGCCGGGTGCGGTTGGTCCCGTTCGTGGTCACGATCTCCGAGCAACAGCGCGATCCACACCTGATCGACACCCTCAAGGACGAGTCCGCCGGAATCCTCCGCTGGGCCGTCGAGGGCTGTCTCCTGTGGCAACGCGAGGGGCTCAGGGCACCGGACGCGGTGAAGGCGGCGACCGGGGACTACCAGGCCGAGATGGATCTAGTCGGCCGGTTTATCTCCGACCGCTGCATCGTCGGAACGTTCGCTCAGGTGGCGGCCGGCGACCTCTACAAGAGCTTCCTGAACTGGTGCACCGAGGGCCGGGAGCGCGAATTCTCGCAACAAACCTTCGGACGCCGACTCACGGATCGGGGATTTGCACGGGAACGGCGCCGTAGCGGGCACTGGTGGACCGGTATCGGACTCCTGACCGCCGAATCCACGGGAGAGGACACCCCGGGTGTGACTGATGTGACCCTTTCAAGCGAGTTTTGCGGTTCATTCCCAGAATTTAATTCTCGCGTAGTGGACCCCGAAAAAGGGTGCACAAGGGTCACAAGGGTCACGGCTGGACGCGACCGCGAGCCGGACGACGATGATGAGCCCCTGCGTGACAAGACGGACGAGCACGAGGTGTTGTCGTGACCGCCGCTCCAACCCCGAAGCCGGCGAAGGCCACGCCGGAGGTAAGCGCGATCATGCGGCACGCGTGCGCCTGCTCGCGCTGCTCCATGCACAACTTGATGCGCGCCGACGTGACGCCTTGCTGCCGCGAGGGTGCACGACTACAGCGGGCGCTGCGAGCGCAAGTGAGGGCCGAACGATGACCGCCCTCGTGCGCTCCCGTGCCGCCCGGCCACCGCGCCCGCACGCCGGCCGCAATGTCGCGCGTTGCCATGCCGCCCGTGCCGCCTCGGCGTGCCGCGAGCGTGCCGGCGTGCCGGTGGTTTTGACCGTTTTGCCTGCGGAAAAGTGCGGCCTCGACGCTCTCGTATTGCAACGTAATCGCAGCATTGAGCGTAACTCGTTTGTTTCCAACATTCATAACCAACGAGACAAGTTTACAAAAGAGGCGTTATCGGACGCTGTGACAAATCCTCGGGAGGTGCAAATGGCGGGACGGAAACAAGATAAGGCCACAAGTGGCCTGCCGTCAAGGGGCGAATCAATAATCGCTGGCCTGTGCGGTCTCGCGGACCTGATCGGCGCCGACGTTGAGGCTCGCTCGATCGGTGGCAGCGTCACCCGCGGCCGGCTGATCGAGGCGGGCGAGCGGTTCCTGATCCTCGAGCGCGCCACGACGGGGCGGCGCACGTTCGTCGCGCTGGCGCACCTGGTCGCGGTCGTTGACGAAACCCCGCCGGCACTGAGCAGGCGCGAGCGGGAGGAACTGACCGCGGAGCGGGGAGGTGGCCTGTGACCCGCACCGACCAGGAACGCCCCTTGTGGCGCGTCGCCACGCGCCGCGGTTTTCGCCGAGCGATTCGCGAAACCATCGCGCGGGTGCAACCGGCGCAATACACGAGTCTGGCAAAAACCCACCGCAGCGACGGAGGCCGCATCCGGCTAGAGGCAGTCCCGCAAGTCCAGGCGGACCGCGAAGAGCTGAGCGTGCGGGCAGCGTCGAGTGCGGGAGCAGCGAACGGCACCACGAACGAGCCGGCCACGGCCGGCAGGGAGAGCGCACAATGAGCGGACATCACAACAAAGTCGGTAGGCTGATCCTTCGGCGGCAACTTCAAGCGGCAGGGGGTGTGCTGGCGCGCTTCCGCGACGATCTCACAACTTCGCGGAAGGCGGTCGGCTGGTCGCCGCGCGCCGTCATCAACGAACACAGGGACGCTCTGGCGCAGGTGGTGGAGGAGATCGAGCCGATCGTCGCCGAGCGTCTCAAGGCCGAAGTCGCATACGACCGCGAAGCCGAGGCGGTCAAGGCCGCCGCCGCTGGCGGCCACGGCATTTTCGCGCAAGTGAGCAACACCAGCTGCGAAGTCGAGGCGTTCAAGGCGGAGGTGCGATCTGCGATCGAGAGCGCACCGGACAGCGACACGGCCCGTCGGCGCGTCGCCATGCTGGTCGCGACCGAGCAGACGCGGCACATCCTCGGAGGTGGCCAGTGAACGGGCTCGCTCGGCTCGCCGCGCTTCTCACCTCCGACAATGAGTCGGCGCCCGTGGTGGGCGCCGGCACGGTGACGACTCCCGTACCGTCCGATGATGAGGCGGCGGCCCAAGCGGCGGTGCAGCGTGCCGAGGCGACGCTCGCTGATCTCACGTCGAGGCGGGAGAACCTGGTCTCGACAATCGCTGGTCTGACTGGCGAGCGTTCCCGCCTCTCGCGGTTGCTGGCGACCGGCGACCTGGACGCGGAGGCCCGCTTCGCCGAAGTCGAGGTAGCGATCGCCACCGCGCAGGCGCGTCTCTCGGGACTTGACGAGCTGCTCGGCGAGGCCAAGGCCGCGCTGGCGGCGGCGTACGGCGCGCTTCGCGAAACGGCCGCTCCACGTCTCGCACAGGAGCGCCAGCAGCGCGTCGCCGAGGCCACAGAGCGAGCGGATGTGGCGGCTCAAGAGTTGCGCGCCCGCTACCGCGCAGCCTGCGCGGCCACGGGTGAACTCGCCGAGCGACTCGACGAACTCGCTGCGCTCGGCGGCAACCCCTCGGGAATCGAACACGCACTCGACGATCAAGGTTCGGACGAACTCACGCGCATGATCGCGGAGGGTTGGCGGCTCAGGGAGTCGCGCTGGCTGCCGGCGCGTCGCGCGATCGTCTGCGCGGCGCCGCCGCCGGAAGGGGGCGCACCGTGGCCGAAGTAGAGCGGGACACCACGGGGCGCTGGCTGCCGGGGCGTAGTCCTAACCCTGGCGGCCGGCCCGGCGGCGTCCGCGAGGTGCGGGAATGGGCGCGCGCGGTGTGGGACGCACACGGGCGCGAGGCGTTGCTCGAGCTGGCCTTGCACGGTCGCCGCGAGGAAGTGCGACTCAAGGCGTGGTCGGAAATCCTCGATCGCGCTTTCGGCCGTGCGCCGCAGGCGGTCAACTTGACGGGCGCCGATGGCGGTCCGCTGGCCTTCGAGCCCGCGGGCGCGCTCGTGGCCCGGCTGACACAGCTAATCGGCGAGCGGGCCGACGCGGCGGCGCTGCCGGGGGCACCAGCGGAACTCGCCTCGGGTGAGGTGGCCGAGGGCGGGACGCCGTGAGCGGCTCGCTTGCATCGCAGCTCGCGGCGCTGCCGCCAGAGGAGCGCCAGCGCATCGGGGCGAGCCTGTCCGAGCCCGAGCGGGCCGCGCTCGCTTACGAGTGGCCGTTCTGGGCTCGCCCCGAGCAGCTTCCGCCGCCTGGCGCGTGGTCGGTGTGGCTGATCCTGACCGGCCGCGGATGGGGGAAGAATCGAACGGGCGTCGAGTGGGTGCGTGCGGAGGTGGAGGCTGGTCGTCGCGGTCGCTTGGCGCTGGTCGCGAGGACCGCCGCCGACGTGCGCGACACGATGATCGAGGGCGAGTCGGGGTTGCTCGCCGTCTGCCCGCCTTGGTTCCGGCCGACGTGGGAACCGAGCAAGCGCCGAGTCACCTGGCCGAATGGTGCGATCGCCTCGACGTACAGCGCCGACGAACCGGACACGCTGCGCGGTCCCCAGCACGACGGCGCCTGGTGCGACGAACTCGCCTCATGGCGGCACGCGCCGGAGGCGTGGGCGAACCTGCTGATGGGCTTGCGGCTCGGAACCGATCCCCGCGTGCTCGTCACGACCACGCCGCGGCCGGTGAAGCTCGTCAAAGACTTGATCGCGGACCCGCACACCGTCGTCACCCGCGGCCGCACTTACGACAACCTGGGAAACCTTGCACCGACCTTCCGGGCGCAAGTGATCGCGCGTTACGAGGGCACGCGGCTCGGCCGGCAGGAACTTGACGGGCAAATCCTCGAGGACGCTCAGGGTGCGTTGTGGCAGCGCGAGGCGATCGAGGCCGGCCGCGTCACGGCTGCACCCGAGTTGACCCGCGTCGTGGTGGCCCTTGACCCGAGCGGTACAGCCGGCGAGCACAGCGACGCTTGCGGCATCATCGTTGCCGGCGTCGCCGCGGACGGGCAGGCGTACGTTCTCGACGATCGCACCGCCGTTCTGAGCCCGGCTCAGTGGGGCGCGCTCGCGGTGCAGCTCTACCAAGCGCACAGCGCCGACCGAATCGTGGCCGAGGGGAACTTCGGCGGAGACATGGTGGAGCAGACGCTTCGCACCGTGCGCGACGATCACGACCGGCCGATCGGTGCGAACGTCCCGTTCACGAAGCTCACGGCGTCCCGCGGCAAGGCGGCGCGCGCCGAGCCTGTCTCGGCGCTGTACGAGCAGGGCAAGGTGCACCACGTCGGCACCTTCCCCGAGCTCGAGGACGAACTGTGCTCTTGGGAACCGAACAGCGGCAAGCGGTCCCCGAACCGCCTCGATGCGCTCGTGTGGGCGCTCACGGAGTTGATGCTCGACGCGAACACCATCTCGCCCGGCTGGTATTCGTTCGTTCGGCACGAGCTGGGGCTGCCTGAGCCAACGGAAGGAGAGGCGCAATGAGCGCCAAGCGAGGCGGCGCCGGCACGGCGAAGCCGCTGCCCGAGAGGCAGTGGCAAACCGTTGTGCTCCGCTATGCGCGGCGCCACGGCTGGCGCTTCTATCACCCGCTCAACTCCTGGGGTTCAGCGAAGGGTTTTCCCGACCTGGTACTCGTGCGAGGCGAGCGGTTGATCTTCGCCGAACTCAAGAGCGACAAGGGCCGCGCCAAGCCGGAACAGACCGAATGGCTGCAAGCTGTGGCGGCGGCCGGCGCTGAGTCGTACCTCTGGCGCCCGGCTGACGTTGAGTGTGTTGTCGAAACCCTAGCAAGCCGTGCGGCAGCGGGGACACACGCTCCCCCGTCGCCGCTGGGCGTGGGGCCGGAGTGAGCGCCGGCACCGCGTCGCTTCAAGGGCGTCTGCCGGTCCCTCCTTTCCCGGTTGGCGTCCGCTGCTGGTCGCACTCGGCCGGCGGCTGCTGCACCCCTCGGCCGTGGAGCCCCTTCCCCACGGCCGGGGGTTCTTTCTCCCCGCGAGGTAGTCCGTCGGGGTAAGGGGGTGGATTCAAGGAAATCCTACGTGGGTTGACTTGGAGTGCCGGGTTCGTTGGGGTAGGATGATGGGACGAACCTGGGGAGGGCGAGGTAGAAGACTATGGGCAAGCGGGGGGACTTCTTCAGAATCCGCCTAAAGGGACCGGACGCCTCCCCGGACCTGGTTCCGGTGTCACAGCTTGCAGAGGTAATGAAGTCCGTTGACGGGATGCTGCGAAGTCTAATTGCTTCCCGGCATCCGGGGGTCTCCGAGGATGAGGTCGTTGTGGGTCTCGTCAAGGTAACTCGAAGGAGCGTTGGACTGGCATTCAGCTCAAATTTCGAGGAAGCCGCAGGCGATGCCGCTGTTGAAATTTCGCGAGCTGTGAAGAAACGTGACCTGTCCGTTCTTCCCGTGGCCACCGCTCAAAGGCTCAAGGATGTCATCAGTTTCGCCGAGAGGAGGGGCTGGGAGGCCCACCTTTCCGCGCGGGCTGCAGGCAAACTCACGACTGCGACGATCCTTCCGGGTACGGTTTTTAGGGTCGCGACGCCGACGGCCCTCCAGGGTGAGACGACTCTCTATGGGGAGATAGAAAGGGCCGGCGGGACAACCCCAATTGTCTCCCTCCGCCTGTCCGATGGTGATCGGATTAGCTGCGACGTAACACGTGAGCTGGCCTGCGAGTTCGGACAACGACTCTACCGGTTCGTCGGTGTCGTCGGCACCGCCCGCTGGAGCGGCCCGGATTTCAAGCTGGTGAGCTTCACACCGTACAGGATCACTGAGTACGAAGACACGCCCCCAAGTCAGGCCGTCGCCGAACTCGCGGATGTGCTCCGACCTTTCTGGGCGGGGACCGACGACGTGCTAGCCGAGATCAAGAGGCTTCGGCAAGGCGAGGAAGTGCATTGATGCTGGTCTGCCTTGATACGCACATCCTGATTTGGGGCATATTGGGACAGGCAAAGGCGACGCAGCAGGAAATGATCGATCGTGCGCAGCGCTTCCTCCGGTTCCTCGACAAGGAAAAGGCTCGGGTGCTGATTCCTTCCACCGTCGTCGCTGAACTGGTTTGGAAGGTCCCCGAGGATAGGCACCCGGACGTGCTAAGGTTGCTTCAGCAGCGGTTTGTCCTCGGTGCTTTTGACGCCGCAGGCGCGTGTCTTTCTGCCACGATCGCCCAGAAGAACGGCGGCGACGTAAGAGGCGCGGCCACCCGCGAAACGATCCGTTCCGACTGCCAGCTCGTGGCGGTGGCGGTGGCATACAAGGCAGAGAAGATTTACAGCAATGACCCCGACATCAGGCGACTAGCGGAGGGGTTCATTAAGGTTGAGGAAATGCCGAACGTCCCTGAACAGCAGAAGCTGTTTCCCACCCGAGCGACCGAGCCGGAGAGCCGTGAGCGGTCCGATTCCCCGGTTGGCGAAGAGCAAGCGTAGATAGGTGGCAACTGGCGCGCGCGACCACCGGCGCGGCTGCGAGGTCGCGAGACACCTGCTCCTACCCCTCCCGAGAGACGATCGCCCATCCTGGGACATTCTGGCACAGGATTCTCGAGCCTTCCTAGGTTCTGATGCGTGGCGTCGCTTCGCACCGCGCTCTCAGGCGGAGTGCTACGATGATTCGGTCATCGTGCGAGACATCAAGAGCAAGCCTCCGCTGACTGGCGATCAACTCATCACCCGCGTCTTGTGGGCGGTTGGCACTGTCGCTGCTGCGATCCTTCTCCTAGTCTTCGACCGCAACCTGATGCCTGTGCGGACCGAGGGCGAGGAGATCGTCATCGTGGGCATCATCGCGATCATTATCGGCTTCTCCGCTTACGGGGCTGGAAAGGCGGCCGGCAGACAGAACCGGGACGAATGACAGGCGGAGGGTTGGATGAGTGACAACGATTTCGAGCACGACGTAGCCATCTCCTTCCTCGGGCAAGACGAGCCCCTGGCCAATGAGATCCAGGCCAGGCTGCAACCGCCGCTGCGGGTGTTCGTGTTCTCGAAGGCGCAGGAAGAGGTTGCTGGCACGGACGGCGCAGAGTCCTTTCGAGAGGTATTCCGGCATCGGTCACGCATCGCCGTCGTGCTCTTCCGCCATGGATGGGGAGAGACGCGCTTCACGCGCGTCGAGGCCGCGGCGATCAAGGACTACTGCCTGGAGGCGGGCTGGGATCGTCTCTTGTTCGTCCGCCTGAGTCGCGAGGGCGCGATCCCAAAGTGGGTCCCTGAGAGCTACGTCTACCTGGACCTCGCGCGATTCACCCTAGAGGATCTGGTCGGTGCCGTGAAGGCGAGGGCGTCCCAATTCGGGGCGGCCTTGAGAGCACAGACGCCTGCTGAGCGGGCGGGGGCGATCGCGGCTCGTGAGGCGTTCGATGAAGAAACCAAACAGCTGCTCCGGCGCAGCCCTCAGCCGTTTCACGACGCGGGGACAAAGCTCGTCGATAGCCTTGAGCGACACTGTACCGAGATTGAGGGGGCCTCTGGGTGGGTTATGCTCCGTGGGGGCAATACGCACACCTATTATGTGATCTTCGCGAGGGGTGTTAGCGTGCAACTACTGCCGGAAAACGTGTATTCCAACTGCGCAGACGGCGCCTTCCTATACGTGCGGCTATTCACCGGCCGCGTCCGCACACCGGCCGAGCGTGCCAAGGGTGCAACTCTGTTTGACGAGCCCCAGGAATCAAGAAAGTTCCGGTTGTCGCTGCATCGTGACCCGGCTGTTGGCTGGTGCTGGAAGCGCGATGGCCGCGTGCTAACAAACGAGGCTGCGGCGGAATTCGTCATGGGAGAGTTACTCAAGGCCACAGAGCGGCCTCAGAGTCGGGACTGACACGAGCGGGAGGCTGCTGTTCGCGCCTTACGGCCATTTGCTCCGCGTCTGGCCCTCCGACCTGTTAGGTGCCGGGCTGGGCGCAGGGTCTCATGATTGCTGAGACTGGTCGCAGAAGTGTGACACCAATCGTGACACCAATTGGCGCCATTTTCAGTGGACGCTGTAGACGGTCTGGCGTGTAACTTATGACAGGTCAGTACGTGCTGGACGCTGTAGACAGGCGATTCCAATTCCTAAACCGCGTGTCGGAGGTTCAAGTCCTCTCAGCCCCGCCACCCCGCGGGTCAGTCGCTGTGGGCGTACGCCGGCGCCGCGACACGGCCGCCGACCTCTCCGGAGACCACGAGACGGTTCGTGCGCGCCATGCAGTCGGGGCAGAC
>JAJXUY010000012.1 GCA_021782525.1 Acidobacteriota bacterium
CCACCTCGCGCAGCAGCTGGCGCGCCAGCCTCGCGGCGCCGTCACGGCCGATCCGCCGCCGCAGCCTGGCCGCCTCGGTCACCTGCGCACCGACCGAGCGAACCGGGTTGAGCGCCCGCGACGGTTCCTGGAAGAGGAACCCGGCCACCTCGCCCCGCAGCTGGCTCATTCTCGCCTCGGACGCCCGCAGGAGATCCTCGCCGGCCAGCCGTACCGCCCCGTGCTCGATTCGCGCCGCATCGGGGAGCAGGCGCACGAGGGCGAGCGCGGTCAGCGTCTTGCCGCAGCCGGACTCGCCGACGACACCCGTCGCCGTGCCCTCCTCGACGGTGAGCGTCACCCCGTCGAGCGCGAGTCGCCGGCGCCCATCCCCGTCAGGGAACGACACGGCCAGGTCATCCGCCTCCACGATCGCCGGCACGCTTCGATTCTACGCGCCCCGACCGGCCCCCCGGCGGGCGCGCCTCTCGGCGCTTCAATCCGGGCCGCCGCCCGGCTAGCATGGCGGCAGGAGGTGGGCCGTGCCGCTGACCCGGGAGGAGCTGCTGCGCCGCGCGCGATCCGTCGAGGCGCTGGTGCTGGACGTGGATGGCGTGCTCACCGATGCGAGCCTGGTGTACGGCCCGCGCGGCGAGGAGTTCAAGGCGTTCTCGGCCCGTGACGGCTTCGCCGCCAAGCTCGCCGCCGCCGAGGGGATCGCGATCGGCATCCTTTCGGGGCGCACGAGCGCGGCCGTGCAGGCCCGCCTCGCCGAGCTCGGCGTGCCGCCCGAACGGGTCGTCCTCGGCAGCCGGGACAAGGCGGCGGACCTCGCCCACCTCGGCGAGCGCCTCGGCCTGGCGCTCGACCGCGTCGCGTTCATGGGCGACGACCTGCCGGACCTTCCGGCGCTCGCCGCCGCGGGCCTGGCCGCCTGCCCGGGGGACGCCGCGACCGAGGTGCGCGAGCGGTGTCATTTCGTCGCGGCGGCCCCGGGCGGTCGCGGCGCCGTCCGCGAGCTCGTCCGGCTCGTCCTCGAGGCCAGAGGACGCTGGCACGACATCGTCGAGTCGTGGTGGCGCGGGGAGGCCGCGGCCGCCTTCTTCGGCGGCGGCCCGACGCGCGCCTGAGCCGCGGCGGCGCCGCCGCTCCGGCCCTATAGTGGTGGTGTGACCGTCGCGATCGAGCAGCTGCGCCCCGGTGTCTGGCAGGTCGCCCCCACGGGCGGGATGACGGTGCCCGCCAGGATCTACGCCAGCGAGGCGCTGCTCGCCGCCGCCCGCGACGACCGGTCGATCGCGCAGGCGTGCAACGTCGCCCATCTGCCCGGGATCGTCGGCGCGTCCCTCGCGATGCCCGACCTCCACGAGGGGTACGGCTTCCCGATCGGCGGCGTGGCCGCGTTCGACCTCGACGAGGGGGTGGTCTCGCCCGGCGGCGTCGGCTACGACATCAACTGCGGCGTGCGCCTGATGCGAACCGGGATCGCCGCGGCGGACCTCGGAGACCGTCTCCGCCAACTGGTCGGGGCGGTGCAGCGTGACGTGCCGGCCGGGGTCGGAAGCGAGGGGGCGATCGCGCCTCTGTCGGAGAGCGACCTCGACGAGGTCCTGCGCGACGGCGCGGCGTGGGCCGTGCGCCACGGATACGGCACGCCGGACGACCTGGAGACGACCGAGGGCGGGGGCTGTCTGCCCGGCGCCGACCCGAAGGCACTTTCACGGCGGGCGCGCCAGCGCGGCGCGCCGCAGCTCGGGACGCTCGGCTCGGGAAACCACTTCGCCGAGATCCAGGTCGTGGACGCGATCCTCGACCCGGCCGCGGCCGCCGCGTTCGGCCTCGTCGCCGGGAACGTGGCGGCCCTCCTCCACTCCGGCTCCCGCGGCCTCGGCTACCAGGTGTGCGACGACGCCCTGGCCGCGATGCATCACGGTGGCGGGGCGCGGTGGCCGCTCCCCGACCCCCAGCTCGTCGCCGTGCGCGCCTCCTCGCCCGCGGGCCGGCGCTACCTCGCGGCGATGCGCGCCGCCGCCAACTTCGCCTGGGCCAACCGTCAGGTCATGATGGTTCTTATCGAACGCGCCATGACTCGAGTCCTGGGCGGCGATCGCGCTGCGCTCGGCTTCGCGCTCGTCTACGACGTGGCCCACAACATCGCCAAGCTCGAGGAGCACGAGGTCTGTGCCGCCAGGCGGACGCTGCTCGTCCACCGCAAGGGCGCGACGCGCGCGTTCCCCGCCGGCCACCCGGACGTCCCGAGCGCGTACCGCGACGTCGGCCAACCGGTGCTCATCCCCGGCGACATGGGGCGACCCTCGTACGTGTGCGTCGGCACCGACACGGCGATGGCGGAGACGTTCGGCTCGGCCGCGCACGGCGCCGGCCGCACGATGTCTCGCCACGCCGCCCGCCGCGCCTCGGGCGGCCGCGACCTGACGGAGGAGATGCGGCGGCGGGGCGTTGTCGTCGCCGCCCGCTCGCCGAAGACGCTCGCCGAAGAGATGCCCGAGGCGTACAAGGACGCCGCCGCGGTGGTCGAGGCGCTGCGCGTCGCCGGCATCGCCCGCCCGGTCGCGCGCCTGCGTCCGCTCGGCGTCGTCAAGGGATGAGACACCTCACCCGCGGGCGTTCACTGCGCTGCCGGTGAGGTCGAGATGGGAGTGGTGCCCAGGGGCGGAATTGAACCGTCGACACCGTGATTTTCAGGCATTAACGCCTGTCCATAGGTTCCCATGCTGTACTGCAAACAAAGGATTTACGCGCTGCTGTGTCTATTGCGTCCATTGAAAACGAGCCGCTAAGGGGTCAGTTTAGGGGTCAAATTCTGAGAACCGTCTCACACACCGACGGCGGGCCAACCGCTCCCGCCGTCGCGATGATGCGCTCGGGTGCCGTCACCCCTCTCCCTGGATCTTCCAGCCGTGCGCCCGCGCCACGCCGCGCCGCACGAGCCCCTTGCGGCCCACTACCCCAACCCACGCCCCGCCATCCACCGCCTCGCCCGACTCAACCGCCCGACGAACGTCGGCGAAGAGCGCCACAAGCTGGTCGCGGGTGAGGAAGTGAGGCAGTCCGTAGGACTGAATGCGGATGATGACTTCGTTGAAGAACGCCACCACGGGCGAGAACGGGTTCGCGGCCGGGTTCATACACCAGTAGGCCCGGAGTCGCTCACCAGCGCTCTTGTCTTCGGGGTCCGCCAGGTACGAAAGGCTGTTGAAGAAGTCTCGCCCATGCGTCGCAAGTGATTGCACGTAGTCCTTGTCAACGAGTTCCCCTTCGGGGATGGCGCCGAAGAGCTGTTCGAACAAACCCTCGAGCGTTGGCCCCTGCCGGATTGCCTGAGATCGCGTGATTGCCTTCATAACCCGGCCCTCAGTTCTCGACCGCATAGCCGAAGGAAACGTACTCGACCCGCCCGCGCGCACCACCGGGTTTGACCGAGGCGATGACGGTCTTCGGCTCAGAGAGCGGGCCGGGGGCCATCGCTGCCACCCGGTCCGCCAAGCCCTCGCCACCCTCAAGCCGAGAAATCCAGGGGTGCCCCCATGGGAAGAAGAGCTCGATGCTGCCGTCCGCAAACTTGACGAAACTGAATCCCCCTACGTCACCCGCCTCCACGACCTCCCCGTGATCGCCATCGGTCTGCCAGTCCTCCATGTGTCCGCCTTTCGTGGCCGCGCTACACTACCCGTGGAGCGTGGCCGGTCTCACCGCCTGCCCGTTCCTGCCCGCGCCGAGACTTGCCAAGCGATCGGCGCGGGCGCTTCTACGATCAGCCCCGTCCTTGGGCACCCCCCTTGTTGACGCGGTAGACGTTGCGCCAGTCGCCCCATCGCGCGCCTTTCCGAACCGGCACGGTGCGGGTCAGCACACCGTCAACGGTGAGCGCCGCGAGGTGACGTTGCGCCGTGCTGATAGAGCAGCCGGCGAGCTCTGCCAGCTCCCCCGCGGTCACGCCACGACGGCGAGCCGCAAGCCGCAACGCTAGGACGATGGTGTTTCGTATCGGGTTCATGAGGGTACTATGCCGCAACTCGTGCGGCATAGTCAAGCCCCCCCGCGTAGCCGGGAGGTTGCGCGGTGGAAGGTGGCGCCCGAGGCTAGCCGGCGGTCCCCGAGTCCGAGCGAGTGCGGCCGGCGAGTGCCGCGTCGATCGCTGCTCGAATCTCGGCGGCAATGGCCGAAGTGTTCACGTCGATATTGACCTTGATCGGCGTCGCGTCCACCTCGGCGGCCAGCTCGCGGAACGCCTTTAAGCCGGCGCCGAACGGCTCGGTTGTGGATTCCATGAGCCGCTTCTGAAACTCGTCGATGTGCGGTATGGCCTTCGTCACCGCCTCGTCAACGGAAGTGGGAACTTCCTTGTTCTTGTCGATCCACTGCTGCACGGCGAAGATGTCGTGGTCCTTGATCGCGTTGGCGAGTTGAATCTGAGAGTCGGTGAGTTTCTTGCCGGTGTTGAGTCCGGCATCCTCGGCCTTGGCGTAGGCTTTCGCGAGGTCGCTCTCGAGCAGGTTCTTGGCGTCGACCCCCGCGCCCGCCAGCAGGCGGAAGTCGCGAGTCTGCTCCTCAAGCGACTTCGAGGTTTCGGGCATGAGGTTGTTGACCGAAATGAGGCTCTTGACGTAGGCCTCGTTCTCCTGAGCCAAGTTGATAACCGCTGCCGCCTGCTCGGCCACCGTGCCCTTGGCGTGGGCCATGACGGCATCCCACTCCTTCTCCTTGGCGACGTGAGCGGTGATCGCTTCATAGGCGCTCTGCAGAACCTTGTTCTTGTCCTTGAGCACGAGCGTCTCGGCGCCCGCCTCGATCGAGGCGGCGTGGAACGAGTGAACGAGGTCGGCGTGAGCCTTGGTTGTCTTCAACAGTTCGTCGCCGATTGCCTTGACGGGCGCGAGGTAGGCGGCGGCGGCCTTGTCGGCAGCGACCATTGAGTCGTGAAACTCGACAACCGCTCGCGCGCCGGCAAGGGTCGCATCGGCCAGCCGCACGCTCTCCGGCACGGCCACGCCGAGCGCCGTGGCCATGCGGAGCGTTGTGTCCTTGAAGTCGTTGAACTTCATCGCGGCGGCCGTGACGGATGGCGTGACGTGGATTCCGACCGCGTTGGCAACGGCCGTCGCCATGCCCGCGAACTTCTCCTGCGGTCCCTCGGCCGCTACCAGCGAGGCGGCAAACTCCTCCGAAGACTTCCCCGCTCGGCGCATGGTGTCCGTGAAACCGGACCACTCTGCGATCTTCTTGCCGAGTTCCCAACCGCCCCCGAATGCGGCAGCGACCAGAGCGCCCGCTTCGGCGACCCGGCCCAACGCCGCGACGGTTGCACGAGCGGACCCCGCGGCGGCCTGCATCTGCTCCGAGGCGTGCCCGAAGTGGTAGGAGAGCTGCGCTAGGGCGATTCCAACGCCCCCCGCGCCGGCCTCCGTCATCCGCGTGAGGTCCGTCATGCCGTTCGCCATGACGAGGAATGATCGGGCGCCCCGCGACCCGAACTGGTCGTAGGTGCCCCCGAGGCTGTCCAGGTCTGTCGTGACGCGCCTGACGCCGGCTTGAAACTGCTGCGTCTCGGCGCCGAAGTATGCGGTCGCGGCTCCGACGTTCATTGGTCGTTCTCCCCCGTACCCGCGAGTCGCGCGAGTTCGGCGTGCAAGTTGTGCAAGGATGCGGTCAGTTCCTCGACGGCGACGGCAGCGGCCCCGGCCGCGAAACGTTCATCCGGCGGAACTTCACCGATGCGGCCTAGGATCTCCGTGAACAGAAGGAGCGTTGCGCGCGCGTCGCGCGTCTGCACAGCGAAACCGTCAAGAATCGTCATTGCTCCCCCCTCGACGGCGGGTACACCGCGATCGCCGAGCCGTTGGCCTCGACGCGCAGGTGATCACCATCGGGCTCAGCCTCGAGGATCGCCAGCGCCACGTCGCCGGTCTGCTCGTTCACAGCTGGGGCAACGTACCGCCGACGGCCGTCGGCCAGGGCCAGCTCCCGGGCGAGAGCGAGAGCGGCCTCAGGCGTCATGCGCACCCCTGCCGGCGGCCCGCACGTCCTCGACTGCCGCCCGCCGCGCCGCCGGGGTCATCGCCTGCCACACGTCCGCCTCGATGACGCGCACCCCGGGCTCCCGCTGGGCCTGGTCGTTCAGGAAACAGTGCTCCCGCGGTAGGCGGCCGGCCGCGAAAAGCTCCTCCTCCTCGGGCCAGAGCGCGCCGAGCCGGTGCAGTAGCGCGGCCTCGCTCTCGCGCACTTCCTGCACGCCGGCGACGGGGTGAACGACAACCCGAAGTAGCCGCGGGTCGCCGCTGCGCATGAACGGCGGCCTGGTGCCGGCCCGGCCGGTGGCGATGCGCGCCGCAATCCATGCCTCACTGTTGGCCGCGATGATCGCCTCGAGGTCCGCGCCGGATCCGGGGCGCGACGCGAGGAACGCCCGAAACTCGCTCATGACGGGGCGCCCCGTCCGCTCTTTCGATCGTCCAAGGTGCAGGCTCATGGTGTCCCTTTCCCTCCCCGAATCGCCCGAAACTGCCCCGGCTGCTGAGCTGGCACCTTGCCGGCGACTTCGCCCTCGTCGAGCCCCAGGGCGGCATAGATCGCGGTGAGCTGCGTCCTGTAGGCCAGCTCCGCGGCAACGAGCGGGTGCGGCTTGAGTTGTCCCCACCGGTCCTTTGTGGTCAATCCCTCTTTCGAGAGCCGCGCCCGACACGTTTCGAGGCGGTCGGCGGTCTCGCACAGGGTCCGCAGAATCGGCGTGTGGTGCGGCGCCAAAGAAAAGTTCCTGGTGATGACTCGCCACAGCTCACAACCGCGTCGGTGCAAGTGTTTCGGGGGTCGTTCGCTCATCGGGTTGCACCGTTCTCGCCCACTTTTTTGCAGCAGCGCGTGGCGTGAGTGTGCGTTTGGGCCATCCGCCGCTGTTTGCGGCAAACGTTGGGAACTTTTATGGGTGCCATCCCCCCAAGGGTCAAGCACGGGTGCTTGGTGAGCCCCGACCCGCCGGCGAGGAGACCGGCCGGCGTACCTGATGCGCCGCCCAGCGAGGGGACCGGCGGGTCGGGGAGTCTCACTGTGGAAACCTTGCCTCAAGGTCGAGGCGACGCCGATCGAGATCAGCGAGACGACGTTCGGCGTCCACGTCTGGACCGATCAACTCCAACGAGGTCACGCGTCCACCGAGGATTGCGTCGCGAGTCGCCGCGTCCACGGCGATCGTGTCACCAGGTGCCAACGCCTCGCCCCCAGGCCCGCGTGTGCCGCGCGTTGCGCGCGCCAGTGCGACCACGGGCACCGGGTAGTCGGCGACGATCTTGCGTTCGATCACCTTGACGCGATCGTTTGCCGTGAGGATCTCGACCTCGCCATCGGGTACGAGTCCAACCCAACCCGCCGGCCGCCCCTCGCCGCCCGCCACGCACGCCGACAGGACGCGGACGCGGGCCGCGAGATACTGACCCGGGGCGAGTGCGGGCGCCTTGGGTTTGGCCGGCCGATCTCGCCACGCACGGAACCACGCGACAATCCGCTCGCGCGCATCGGCGACGGTGAGCGGACGCCGCTCCACCACGGGCACAGGCGACGGCCGCCCGGCCGCCTCGGCCGCCCTGATTGCGTTCCAGGCCAGGCCTTGCTGCCGCTGCAAGGCGATCTCCGCAACCCCGAGGCGCCCGTCTTCCATGCGCAGCGCAGACCACGCGGCCTCGGCCTCGGCGATCTGCGGTACGAGTGCCTTGCGCTGTGCGGCGAGTACCGCCAGTTCATCGGCGATCTCGACCAGCCGATGCTGAGCGACGGCGGCCTCACCCTGTAGCCGACTCAACTCCGCCTCGCGTGCCGCCCGCACTGCCGGCGCTTCGATCGCGGCGAGTCGCTGTTCCAACATTGCAATGTTGCTCACTTAGCACCCCCCCCTTCGCCCGAGCGGGCGCACGAGTGCCCCTCGGTTTTGTGCTGCCTCATGGACGATCGCGCCCCCGTCCTCGGTGTGGGCCGCCGCGACGATGCCGGCAACCACCTCGGCACGGCCGAGTGCGACGAGTGCGCGAGCATCGCGCTCGCTCACACTGACGATTGAGCCCGCGGCGGTCGGCACGCCGTTCACCGAGCAGGCGTGTACAACTCGCACTTGAGCCGGCCGCTGCGGCGCGGGATCGGCGCCGAGGTCCTCGACCAGCTGGGCAGCGGGAGGCGTCAGCGCCAGCAGCAGCCGCGCGTCGGCGTCCCCTACAGCGAGCACGTTGCCGTCGCGTTCGATCGCGTTCGGCACGTTCACGGGTCTGGTCAGTCGCAGGCGCTTCACCGGAGCAGGTTCGCTTTCTGCGCCAACAGCTCGAGCCGCGCCTCAGCCAGCTCGTCAGCAGCCGGCAGCGGTGCCGCACGACGCACGCGAGAGAGCCCCACCACGCCGCCACTTAGCCGCGTCGCGCTGAACGTGTCTCGCCTGCCGAGCCCATAGGTTGACCGCGCCTCGGCGAGTAGCGCACGACCGCGGCTCAGCGTCGCGGCCGTCTGCTCGCCGTCGGTTTCGGCTGGATACGCGCGGCCGTCCGCCCGAACGATTCTGCGTTCGATCATGAGTTCACCTCCGGCACGAACACGAACACGTTCGTCCTACCCCACAGCTTCGCCACCGTCCCGGGATCGAGTTCATACGCCCCCGGGTGGAGGAGTGGTCCGCCGGCCTCGACTACGACCGCCTGGTCGCCGATCCGCGCCCTTGTCGTGCCGACCACCTGCGGACACGCGCCAGCCTGCACCGCCTGCGCGCGTGCGACCAACAGCGCGCCGTCCTCCGGCGACGCATCGAACACCTCGCCCGGCTGCCGGTTGATACCGGCTGCGTTACACCCGCTTACCGCCTGGAATCTCATGTTCTACCTTCTTTCGCCGGCCGCTGCCGGCCGCCCGTGTTGCCGTTCAAGGAACCGCACTTCTTTGAGCCACTGACCACCGCCGACAATTGACAACGGGGCGCCGGCGTCGAGTGCGGCGTAGACAGCGCGCACCGTCCGTCGGAACGCTCGCGCCGAGCCCAGGTGCAACGTGATTCGCGTCATTTGCCACCGCTACCGAGCAGGCCACGCAGCCGCGCCACCACGCCGACGCGGGGTGCAGGCGCGTCGGTCGGCACCGCTGGCGCCGTCACAGCCGCGGCCGCGACGGCCGGCGGTTTGCCATGCACTCTGCGCCATGCGGGCGCCTCGCTGGGCTCAAGGTCCGCCATCACGTGGCCGAGGGGGGACGCCAGCTGCGCGCCACAACGAGGACATGAGATAGCCGAGGTCGAGACCGGGGCTGTGCAATCAGGACATTCGACCAGCGCCATGATTACTCCTCCCGATCAAGTGCCGCCTCGGAGGCGCGCCGGCCGGCTTCGCGCAAGCCAGGCGCGCGCTCGTCTGTCACGGAGTTGATCGCGCTGCAGCGCACAACCGCCAGGCGGCCGCTGTGCCGCTCGACCTGGAGCCACTCCGGGCCGGTACTCACCAGCGAACCACGAATGACCCCGCCGCCGACGGTGCGGACCTCAACGTCCGCGCCCCTGAGGCTCGCGAGCACGTCGCCCTTGATCTCGCCGCTTTTCTTGCCGCTCATCCGACCACCTCCCGTTTCAAGTCTCGGTCTGTTTCCGGCGCGGTTTGGCCGCGTTGTACCAGTGCGGCCAGACGACGCACGGTCCGCTCGCGTCCGGGGTCGAGTCCGAGTTCCCGCACCAGCCTGCGCGCGGTAAGTGATAGGTTGGCGCGCAGGCGCGGGCGCCAGTGCCACAGGTTCTCGACGGCCTCGACAATCCGCCGCCGCTCCACCTCGAGCGCCTCGGCCCTTGCCTCCCGAGCGCGAGCAGCGGCCTCGACTTGGCGACGGTGACGAGCAGCACAGGTCGGGCAGCAGGTGGGCGCGGTCATGGCGCCCGCCTCGCCCGCTGCAGCCGACGCCACAGAGCATGAAGCGCCGCTCCCTCGCGGCAACATGGGGGTGTGAAGTCGGTGCAGTATGCCGGGTAGGTGCAGACGACGCAGCCCTCAACGTGCCGGTGAATCGCATCCGCGAGCTCGTCGCCGGTCATGGGTTGGCGCGCCGGCCTCGGGGTCGCGGCGGCGCTCACAACGTGCCCCCACCATCGCGCGCCTTTCGCTCGAATTGCGCCAGCGTCTTCGCCGCCCACTCGTTGCTGGTCGCGGCGAGTTCCGATTCGTGGCACACGGCGAGAAGGTTGTCTTCATCCGACGGGAACCAATAGCCGTCCGCCGGGCTCACCGGCACAACCGAATCACACGCCCCGTACTCGCTCACCTCGCGAACGGCCGCGAAGGCCGCAATGGGTGCCGTGAAGATCGTCCCGTCCCGGTTGTCGTAGATCGCGTGCCAGCCGACGGCCGAGACCAGGCTCAGAATCGTCGTCTTGCTCATTACTCACCCCCTCCGATGTACGTCCACCGCCGGCAGTGGGGACACAGGAGCGCCTCGCGGCCGGCCACCACGAGCAGGAACGGCGCCAACACACCCCCACAGCAAGAGCACGTCGCCGGGGTCGAGACCGGAGCCCCGGCACCCCCTACCCTTTTGTCACTTTTGGCACTTGGGTTTGGGCGCGTTTCCGTGGACGTGGAAACACTAGAAAATAAAGGTTTTTGTATCACACACAAGCGCGGTGTGCCAGAAGTGCCAAAAGCCCCCCCTTCCCCAGAACGCGCTGGTACCCAGGTGCCAAAAGTGACAGAAGTCCCCTCGGCCTCCCCCGTGGAACGCAACCACTTCGACTTGAACGCGGGCGCGGTCACGGGCGACCCCTCTTTAGCTCGGGGTGCAAGTTGATCGTGTACGTCGGGCGGCCTCCGTCCCTCGCCTCGTTGACTCGGAGCCAGGCGAGCTGTTCCAGGGCGCCCACGGCCAGCCATACAGCCTCCGGGGTTTTCAGTCCGGCCCAGTGCGGGCGGTAGAGCTCCCGCACCGCCTGCCCATCGCGCACGTCGCCAGCTTCAATCTTGGCTGCGAGCAAACGAGCCCCCTCCGTGTCGCCGGCGAGCTCCCGGCGGTACACCTTTCTTGCGTGGTTTTCGAGGTACTCGCACCATGCCGCGGCGAGCCGTGCCGCGCTGGCGGGAATGCCGACGTGGTTACTGGCGGGTCCGCCCACGGTCTCGACCAGGTGAAGGATCAGCGCCAGCGACGGCATGAGCGAGCGATACTTCGCCAAGTGCGAGCAGAAGGCCGGTGTGCGCTGCAGCTCGGCGCTTCGCACGCGGGCCTCGAGTTCATCGCGCCAGAGATCGAACACCCCCTGTGCCTCGGCGTCGAAACACAGGCAGGGGACGCTGCCCGGGGTGCCATCCTGCACGGCGCCCACGGCGGCGGGGCTTAGGCGGTCGAGGGCGCGGTACACCGCGAACGCCCGCTCGCGCGCCAGCCGGTCAGGGCGCCCCCCGCTCCGGTGATATTCGGGCATGAAATCCGGCCATACAAAAACCTGGAAGCGCTGCAGCAACCCGTCGGCGCCTCCCTCATCCAGCGCCTCGGTGACGTAAGAGAGCAACCGCGCCGGCGGGATCGCCCCCAACACAGAGACGCAGAGCACCGGGATGCGGATCGTGCCGCGGCCGATGCGATCGACCGTATGGCTGTACTTCCCCTCCCAGGAGTCGAGAAAGAAATCGCGGTCGGACTCGTGCCCGGCCCGGTTGAACGAGGTCAGCCAGCCCCCGAGTTCATCTCTCTTGACGATGATCCCGCGGGGGTTTGCAACCAGGATTTCGCCGAGCTTTTCGATAGTGCTGTCCGAGGTCGAGTACCGCTTTTCGGCCGGCTCACACTCACGCAAGGCCTTCATTAGCTCGGCGACAGCAGCGCGGTCAAAGTCACCTTTCACGCTCTTGAGCCTCGCCAGCTCGGACTGCAGCTTCATCCTTTCAACGTCGGCGGCCTCTTTCGCGCGGGAGAAGTCCTCGGCTGCTTCATCTTCAAGCGGCCGCAGTGGAGCGGTGGCCTCCCCGATCGCGTGCGTCTTGAGCATCCCCGGCGGCGCGACGATTCCGCCCCAAAGGTTGGGGATTACAAACCACAGGTTTCGCGCACCCTCGGGCCGGATTGCGAGCGCGTGCCCAATCAAGGCGCCCGCAGTGACGAGCGCCGGAGCGGCCACCATTTCAAGCGGGATTGAAGCGCAGGCGGCAGCATCCACGAGCCAATCCCGCAGCGGGCTCGGAAGCAGCTCGGGCGGGAGAGTCGGAACCGGCTCGGCGTCTGGCAGCGGTCGCCGTGGCGGCCAGACCTCGGATGCACTGGCGGGGTTGGCCGCGCGAGCTCTTGTAACCGTGGTGCCGTAGTAGCTGGCCCTCTTGAGTTCGTGCCCCCACTCGCGGCGCCGTGCCGTGAGAGCGTCAACAATTTCCTGGTCTAACCAACCGGCACGAACGAACACGTTCGCCAGTGCCATGTCGTACTCTGACGGCGATGGTAGGTCGGCGCGCTGCCCTTCCCACGTCAACCGTACCCGTGGATCACCGGCGAGCAAGCCCGCAAGTTTCGCGGGCACCTCTGCGTCCCGCGTCCAGGTGAACGTGGGCGCGGCGGCATCCTTTGGTTTGCTGGCCTCGGCCGTCTTTGCGGCGAGCAACTCCTCGATCCACCCGGGCGCATCGGCCACGGCGGCCAGGTCAAACGCCGGTTCCCACGGGCCGTACTCGACACGCAGTATGTGCCATGAGGGGGTCGTCACCAGGTACGAGCCGGGGCCGCGAACGTCCAGGTACGAGAGAAGCCTCACGGTGTTGATGATTTCAGCAACGCGCGACCGGTAGAGGAGATGTAGTCCACCACGGCCGGTGCGCTCTTGGATCGTCGCCGGCCAGGTGCGACCGTCGGCCTGCATCGCGGCCAGGTCGTCAACGTCAAAGAAGACGTAGCCCACCGGCGGTTCGATACCCAGGTTTGCGTTAGGCTCGTGATTCAGCCACCGCTCGACCGTCGAGGGGTCTCGCGTGAACCGCGTCAGACCGCCACCCATCACGCGGGTCAATGGATGCTTGGCAGCGTTCTTTCCGCAGTCCTCGCCGCACGAACACCCCCCCGTGATCGAGTTCGGGTAGTGGAGAACCCCGACCCGGCATCCAATGGCGGTGTAGGCCCGCACCCAGTCGAGTTTTGCGGCGACGATTTCACGATCACACCGCACCGGTCGGGTAGCGGCGCTCATCGCCCCACCGCCAGCGCCGCGCGCCACAGCACCACGGCCACGAGCGCGAGCACAACGACCAGCAGCGCGAGTCCGAGGGTGCCGACGCGGCTGCGCCGCACTTGCGATCGGGAGTATGAGAGCTTACGATGAAGGCGGTGGTGGTTCGTGGGGCGCCCTGCCAGGGGCGCTCTACTTGCGTCTGGCGGTCTCATTGCTCACCGCCCCGCCGCGTCGACGTCATCGGCGAGCAGATCGGCGACGGCCGCGGCCGGCACGAGGAGGGCGCGCCCAAGTCTGACGCTGCGCAGCCTTCCGTCGGCGATCAACTGGTACACGAACGCGCGGCTCAGGCCCGTGACCTTCGCCACTTCCGGGGGTCTGTAGGCTTTCCGTTCCAGGTTGCCCTGCTTCGTTTCCATCGTCCACCTCCAACACCGGCAGGCTAAGTTGAACCCCCCTTGCGTCCATAGACTCGTTGGATTACGATGACATTGCGATGAGAATCCCTTCCGCTCGCCGGTTGTGGGAGGAAGTTGGGATCGCGACGCGCACGGGTGCGGTCGACCGTCCGCTCCCCGCCGCTGGCCTCCCCATTCCAGAGCGGATCAAGCTCGACCGCGACAACGACCGCCTGCTCTATTGGTGGAATGACGAGCGCCTCGTTCCCGTGCCGGAGGATCTCCTTACACGGTTCGTCAGGTTGGGCGAAACCCTCGACGGCAAGCCCCGGTCGCCGTTGCCGGAGGAGATCCTCGTATTCGTGAAAGCGTTCGGCCCCCTCAACGTCTGGGAAGTCCGGACCGAATGGGACCGGTTTCGAGACGCGCTTCCGCGCGGCTGCTACTTCGGCGATCCCCTCGAGTTCTGGCGGTACTACATCGCCGCGATGCGGGACATCCTCGACATCGCCGCGCTGGCCCGCCAGCGGCAGCCCGTCCCGCTCCGCCTCTGGAAGCTGCTCTGCGCCCCGCCTCGCCGCCGTGCCGAGATCCCTGGACGCCTCCAAGGCATTGTCAACAAGTTCCTCCGTCTCGGGGAGGCATCGCCATCGCTTCTGTGGGACCCCACCGCCTCACGCGGGGCGAGCTGGAATCCCCGGCTCGTCATGGATTCAGGCGGGCTCTTTGGGAACCTCGCGCTGCAGCTTGCGACCGCCGTTGTCGGTGGTGGTGGATGGGCGGTCTGCAAGAGTTGCGGGCAGCGGTTTTGGATCGTAGCGGGCAAGCGGGGGCGCCGGCCCTTGTACTGCGACCGCCCCAGCTGTGGAAGGCGCGCCCGCTGGCGCGCAGCAGCAGCCGAAGCGTATCGCCGCCGCAAGCGGCAGGAAGGGAAAGACAATGGCAAAGCGCCGCGGGCACGGTGACGGTTCGATCCGCAAGCGGGCCGATGGGCGATGGGAAGCCCGATACACGACGGAAGACGGCAAGCGGCACTCGATCTTCGCCGCCACCAGGGCGAAGGTCGCATCTAAGATGCGCCGAGCCCTCACGCGGGACGAAGACGGTCTCCCCATCCCCGGCGAGGTGCTGACGGTGAAGCAGCACATGGCCGCGTGGTTGAGTAACGTCAAGCTGGAGGTCCGCTCTACCACCTGGAGCGCCTACGAGCGCCTGGTGCGCCTCCACATTGTCCCCACGCTTGGCAAGGTTCGCCTGGTCAAGCTCACACCCGATCACTTGCGTGATCTCTTCCGGGCGAAACTCGACGCTGGCCTCAGCCTCCGCACCGTGCAGTTCGTCCGCGTGCTCTTGAAACTGGCGCTGGCGGATGCCCTGAAGGACGGCAAAGTTGCGCGCAACGTCGCATCGCTCACAAAGGCTCTGAAGGTGACGGATGACGTGAAGGGTCCGCGGCCGATGGAGACGCTGACGACCGAGCAGGCCAAGGCTTTGTTGAAAGTGGCCGAGGGCGATCCGCTTGAAGCGCTGTACGTCCTCGCCCTCACAACGGGGATGCGACAGGGCGAGCTGCTCGCCCTCCGCTGGAGCGCGGTCAACTTCAAGAAGGGCACCCTCAGCGTGATGGGGACACTCCAACGTACGCCCGACGGGTTGCGAGTGATGAAGACAAAGACCGAGGCCGGGCGGCGCAAGATCCAGCTCACGACAGGCGCCATCGCCGCCCTCCGGCGACGGAAAGCGATCCAGGCGGAGGAGCGCCGCAAGTTCTCCGAGGTCTGGAGCGACACCGGGCTCGTCTTCACCAACGAACTAGGCCGCGGGATCGAGAAGCAGAACCTTATCCGCCGTAGCTTCTGGCCCCTCCTCCACCGCGCCGGCCTCGCCGTCGAGGTCAAAACGAAAGGTCATCGCAAGTATGGGAAGAAGGTGAAGGAGATCGAGGTCACGACCTACCGCCCGGCGGTCACGTTCCACGGACTCAGGCACACGGCCGCAACCTTACTGCTTGAGCAGGGCACACACCCCGCCGTCGTGGCCGCGATGCTCGGGCACACGAAGACCAGCACCACGCTCAACATCTACTCGCACGTCACGCCCAGCGTCATGGGCGCGGCGAAGGACGCGATGCAGGAAATCCTCTCGTGAAATCCTAAGGGGTCAAGTTAGGGGTCAGACACCGAGCCGCTGAGATCATTCTCAGCGGCCCGTTTCGTCTAACTCGTTTGTTTTGTAGCGGTTGAATTGGTGCCCAGGGGCGGAATTGAACCGTCGACACCGTGATTTTCAGTCACGTGCTCTACCAACTGAGCTACCTGGGCACTTCCAAGCCGAAAGAGTATGCCGGTGGCGCCGCGGA
>JAJXUY010000326.1 GCA_021782525.1 Acidobacteriota bacterium
CCGCGTCTACCCCTCGGACGAGCTCGAGGGCGTCAAGGCGGCCGATTTCCTCACCCTCGTGCGCGGCGCGCGGTCAGTCCTGGTGTTGCAGGAGGACAACGACTACACCCGCGGCCTGCTGCCGGTGTTCGTGGGCGAGCTCACGAGCCACGGCGGGAGGGTCACCGACTCGATCCGTTTCGACGAGGCCGGCTGGCACGCCGAGGTGCGCGAAGCGCTCGCCCGGCGCGCCCCGGACGGTGTGTACGTGTGCGGCTACGGGGAGGCGATCCTGGCGGGCGTGCGGCTGCTGCGCAGCCTCGGCTACCGCGGCACGATCTGCACCACCTCCGCCTTCTCCGCGGTGCCGCTGCTGACGCGCGCGGCCTCGCTGGCGGAGGGCGTGTTCTTCCCGCTCGCCAGCTTCGACGTGCGCTCGCAGCAAGAACCGGTGCGCTCGTTCGTCCACGCCTACACGGCGATCTATAACCTCGAGCCCGACATCTACGCGGCCCACGGCTACGACGCGGTGCTCGCGGCGCTGACCGCGCTCAAGGGTCTCAAGGAGCCGACGGGACGGGAGATCGCGCGCCGCCTGCACGCGCTGGCCGGCGTGGTCGGCGTCACCGGTCCGATCGTCTTCGACGCCGAGGGCGACATCGTGCACCGGCTGCACGACTGCTGGATCCACGACGGCAAGGTCGAGGAGTACGACGCGACCGCGCCGCACGGCGGCGGCCGGCCGGGCGGAAAGGCCGGCGCGTGAGCGGCCCGGCGCCGCGGGTGAGCGTGATCCGCTCGCTCTACCGCCAGCGCGGCCTGGTGGGCGTGCTGGTCGTCCGCGATCTCAAGGCCCGCTACCGCGGGACGTTCCTCGGCTACCTGTGGTCGCTGCTCAACCCGCTGCTGCTGCTCGCGGTCTACGCGGCCGTGTTCACCTGGGTCATCCCCGCGCGGGCGACGAGCGCGGCGCCGTACCCGGTGTTCCTGTTCGCCGGGCTGCTCCCGTGGCTGTTCGCCTCGGGGGCGCTGCTCGACGCCGCGATCGTCCTCGCTGACAACGGCCCGCTGCTGCGCAAGGTGGTGTGCCCGCCGGAGGTGTTTCCGGCGGTCACGGTGCTGTCGCACCTCGTGCACCACCTCCTCGCGTTGCCGGTGTTGCTGGCGGCGATCGCGACCGCGGCCGCGATGGGGCTGATGCACGTCTCGTGGACCGTCGTGCTCCTCCCGCTCGCGCTGCTGCTCTGGATCGTGGCGGTCGGCGGCGCCGTGCTTGCGGTGGCCGCGCTCGCGGTCCACTTCCGCGACCTCAAGGACCTGTTGCACAACGTGCTCAACCTGCTCTTCTTCGCCACCCCGATCATCTACTCCCTGGACCACATCCCGGTGCGCCTGCTGCGGCGGCTGATCGAGGCGAACCCGGTGACGCCGCTCGTCGAGGTCTACCGCGACGTCGTGCTCCTCGGCGTGGTGCCGTCGCCGCTCCTGTGGCTGTGGGCGGCTGCGGTCGCGCTCGTCTTCTGGCTGGTCGGCGCCTGGATCTTCGCGCGGTTGCGCGACACGATCGCGGAGACGGTGTGAGCGAACGCCCCGCGGTCCGGCTCGCCGGCGTGTCCAAGCGCTACCCGCCGCACACCCCGCGCGGGAGGCTGCATTCGCTCAAGGGCGCGCTGCTGCACGGCGAGCTGTGGCGGTCGCGGCAGGCGCCGCAGGGGTTCGAGGCGCTCGCCGGCGTCGACCTCGAAATCGGCCGCGGCGAGACGTTTGCCGTGATCGGCCCGAACGGGTCGGGGAAGTCGACGCTGCTCAAGCTCGTCGCCGGCATCCTGCGCCCCACCAGCGGCACCGTCGAGGTGGACGGCCGGGTCACCGCTCTCATCGAGCTCGGCGCCGGGTTCCACCCGGAGATCTCGGGGCGGGACAACGCGGTGATCAACGGGATGATGCTCGGTCTCTCGCGCGCCGACGTCCTGCGCCGCCTGCCGGAGATCGTCGAGTTCTCCGGCATCGGCCCGTTCCTCGACGAGCCGGTGAAGACCTACTCCTCGGGGATGTACGTGCGGCTCGGGTTTTCGGTGGCGGTGGCGGCCGAGCCGGACGTCCTGGTGGTCGACGAGATCCTCGCGGTCGGTGACGAGGCGTTCGCGCACCGTTGCCTCGACCGCATCGCGCGGTTGCAGCGGCGCGGCACCGCGATCCTGCTCGTGAGCCACGACCTCGGGTTGGTCGAGCAGCTCGCCCAGCGCGCCCTCTACCTGCGCGGTGGGGCGCCGGTGATGACCGCGCCGGCCGGGGTGGCGGTGGCCCGCTACCGCTCCGACGTCGCCGGCGACGAGGCCGGGGCCGCCGGCTCGGCCGGCAGCGCCCGCCGCTGGGGGAACGGCGCGGTCAGCCTCGACGCGGTCGAACTGGTGAACGGGGGCGGCCGTCCCAGCCGGCTGCTGGCCAGCGGCGAGAGTGCGGCGATCCGCATCGCGTACACGGTGCGCGTGCCGCAGGAGGACTTCATCTTCGGGGTGGCGATCAACCGCGAAGACGGCAGCCACGTCTTCGGCACCAACACCGAGCTCGACGGCTGGACGCCGGAGCGGCTCGCCGGCGGCGGCGAGATCGTGCTCGAGTTCCCCCACCTCGAGCTGGCGCCGGGCCGCTACCTCGTGGACGCCGCGGTGCACGCCCACGGCGGCCTGGCGTACGACTACGCGTGCGAGGCGCTCGCCTTCACGGTCACGGCGCCGGTGGCGTGGCCGGGGGCGTACGCGCCCCGCCACCGCTGGACGCCGCGCGGTCCTTCGATGAGCCCCCCGCGAGGTTGAGCGCCGCGAACAGGAGGAGCAGGAGCGGCCCCGCGGCCCCGATCCGATACGGCGCCAGGTCGAGGGCGAGCTCGACGCGGTGGCGCCCGGCGGGGACGCGCACGCCGACCGCGACCCCGTTGGCGACCTCGAGCGCGGCGGGGCGGCCGTCCACCCGCGCTCGCCAGCAGCCCATGAAACTCTGCTGCACGACGAGCAGCCCCGGGCCGAGCGCCGCAACGTCGAAACGGCGGTCGTGCGGCGGACCCGAGAGTTCGCGAACCCGTCCGCCGGCGAGCGCGGTCGCCCCGCCGCCGCCGGCCACGACCGCGGCGTCACTCGGCCGGAAGCTCGCGGCCGCCATCGTCGTCACCGCCGTGAGCATGTTGTCGGCGGGGAGGAGGCGGCGGGCGAGGTACGCCCGTGCCGGTGCCGGCGCGACGGCGCCGACCCAGAGCCCGCCCACCGTCACCCCCGGCCAGCCGGGCAGCGGCGAGGCGCCGATCACCGCGTCGGCGCCGAGCGCGGCGGCGAGCCGGGCACGTTCGGTCGGGGTCATGTGCGCCGAGGCGGCGGCGAGCAGCTCCCCGCGCACCGGCTCG
>JAJXUY010000327.1 GCA_021782525.1 Acidobacteriota bacterium
GCTGCGGGCGGTGCTGCCTGGGCGGCGCGGGGGCGCTCGGCGCGCCAGCGGCGCTCGCTCGCCTCGCGGTCGACGGGCGGTGCCGAGCGCTCCGAGCTCTGGCCGGTCTCGGCCGCGGTCGGGGCGGCGTTCGCGGCGGGCGCCGCGACGGCGTCGGAACGGCCCTGCGACGGCGCCGAGCGCGAGCAACCGGCGAGACCAATCAACGCGATCGATCCGAGGAGAAGCGAAGTCAACCGTGGCGTGCGCATGAGTCACCTCCGGGGAGCGGCGCTCCCGCAAGGAACAGCGTCCGGGTCGCCGCGCGTATTCCGAGTACCACGGCGAACGCCGCCCGGGCGGTGACCGAGGTCACCGCCCCGCGGGCCGTCAGTCCCACACCTTGAGGCGCGGCCACGCCGTGGCGAGCGTCCACCCCTTCGGCTTGCGGCAGAGGAAGAGCGTGAAGTGCTCCTGCGCCATCGCGTACTCCTGCCCGATCTCGGCGACCGCCCGCACCTCGTCGAACTCGCGCTCGAGCACCTCGCGGCGGTCGCCCATGACGAGCATCACGTCGCCGGTGTACCCGCGCGGCCCCCAGTACCAGTACGAGAGGTGGCCGCTGATCGCCTTGGGGAGCCCGAGCGCCGGGCCGTAGAAGTCGATCGCCCCGGCCTGCCCGTAGTCGTTGCCGAAGATCGCGCAGCGCGCCCGCTCGGCGGGCGGCAGCGCGAAGTACGCCTTCGCCACGGCCTGCGCCATCTCCGGCCAGCCGAAGCGGTCGGCGAACAGCTGCGGCAGGGCGCTCGCCTTGCGGTGCTCGATCCGCGGCTGGTCGAGGTGGATCGCCGCCGTGTAGCGCAGGTAAGTCGTGGGTGACAGCAGCGGCATCGCGAGCGGCGCGAGCAGCGCGGCGGCGAGCGCCACGAAGGCGGCGTAGGCCGGCTTCGCCCACGCGAGGCCTCGCCGCGCCAGCCCGGCCTCGAGCGCGACCGCTCCGGCGGCGAACAGCATCGCGTACGCCGGCAGCGGGTAGTAGACGCGGCCGTGCAGAGCGAGCAGCACCGCGATCGTGACGACGTAGGCCAGGCCGAGCACGCGGTACGGGCGCGCGCCGCGGCCGGCGAGCAGCCGCCCCAGCCCGGCGAGCCAGATCGGCGCCGCGAGCGGACCCAAGAAGATCACCTGCTGCGCCATGAACTGCAGCGGCGAGAGCTCGACGTTACGGCCGCTGCGGCGGATGTTCGCGAGCATCTCGAGGTGGGGGAAGTGGTGCTGGATCATCCAGACGAGGTTGGGCAGGAAGATCACGAACGCGACCGCGCCGCCCGCGACGAACCAGCGGTTGGCCATCAGCCGGCGCTCGGGGGTGAGCAGCAGCCCGGCCACGAGGGCGAAACCGAACAGCAGCATCGTGTCCTTGTTCTCGAGCCCGATCCCGGCGAGCAGGCCGAAGACGAGCCACAGGCGCGTGTTGCCGGTGCGGATGATGCGGACCAGCACGAGCGCGCACCCCATCCAGAGCAGCGGCTCGATCGAGTTCATCGACAGGTAGCTGGCGGCGAGGAGGTCGCCGGGCGCGGTCGCAACCGCGAACGCGGCGAGCCCCTGTGCGAAGCGTTTTCCGCCCAGCTCGCGCGCCAGGGCGCCGGCGAGCAGCACCAGGCCGGCGCCGGCGAGGGCGGGGAAGAGCCGGATCGCCAGCATCGAGTCGCCGAACAGGCTGCGCGCCAGCCACGCCTGCACCGCGGTCAGCGGCGGCATGTCCACATACCCCCAGGCGAGGTGCTGGCCGCAGGCGAGGAAGTACAGCTCGTCGATGAACAGGCCGTAGACGCCGGCGGTCGCGAGGTGGAGCGCGAGCGTGCCGGCGGCGATCGCCCCGACGATCGCCGAGCCGCTCGCCCAGGCGCGCGCCAGCGCCTCGCGCACCCTGCCGTGGCCCTCCCGCCCCACTCGTTCCACCGATCCGGCCATTCGGCCCCCCCGGGACGGCACCGCCGTTCCGTCGCACGATGGCACACGCCGGCGCCGTGCGCCAGCGCCGGGATTATCCTGGGTCACAAGCCGGTTGTCGGCGGACGCAGGAGGTTCTCGTGAAGAGCTCGAACCGTTTCGTCACCCCCACGTACACCCTCTTTCGCCTCATGGCCGGGCTGCTGTTCGCCTGCCACGGGGCCCAGAAGCTGTTCGGCCTGTTCGGCGGCGCCCGAATGACCGCGCCGCTGATGGTCACCGGCGGCGTGATCGAGTTCGTCGGTGGGATCCTCATCGCCGCCGGCCTGTTCGCCTCGTTCGCGGCGTTCCTGGCCAGCGGCGAGATGGCGGTCGCCTACTTCATGGCGCACGCGCCGCACGCCTTCCTGCCGATCGTCAACCACGGCGAGCTGGCGGTGCTGTACTGCTTCGCGTTCCTCTTCATCGCCGCGTCCGGCTCCGGCGCCTGGAGCCTCGACGCGCTGATCTGGAAGCGCGCGGCGGCGTAGCTCCTCCGACCGCGCCCCGCCACGGCCGGCCGCTACCCGGCGACGAAGAGGTCGTGATACTCGCGCAGTTCGCCGGCCCATCGACCGGGGGCGAGCACGAGGTGGTTGCCGAGCGGGCGGGTGAGCAGCTCGCCGAGGTCGGCGTCGAGCCGCACCCGGACCTGGGTGCGGCAGCGGTTCGGGTCGTCGCCGCTCGCGGTGACCTCGCCGTCGGCGGCGAACAGCCCGTGCAGGTCGGCGCCGCCGATGCGCGCCACCGTGACGGGCCCCGGCGGGATCTCGCCCGCGATCGCGACGCCCTGCGACGACTCGAAGTGCGAGCGCAGCGCGTAGCGCGTCACCAGGCGGCGGGGGACGGTGCAGTGCGCCAGCCACAGCGCGCCGGCCGCCGGGTCGATCGCCTGCGGGTTCGCCATGAACCCCGGCCCGGCCCCCGCCAGGCGCAGCCAGAGCAGCGTCAGCGCCGCCGGCACGTCGCCCTCGCACCCGGCCACGATCCCCTCGTCCTGCAGCCGCGAGAGGGCGAGGCACCCGGTCGTGCCGGCGCGGGTCACGAGGTCGAAGCAGCGCAGGGCGCAGGCGTCGAGGCGGTGGGCGCGAACGACGGCGGCGAGCGCCACGGCGACGCGGGCGGCCGCGTCGAGGTCGGCCGGCGACGGCTCACCGACCGCCTCGGCGCCGGCGACGGCGTCCGCCCGGACGCGTGCCGCCTCGGCGGGGTCGGCGTCCGCCATCGCGGCGAACACCTCCTCGATCGGGACGTCCACCACCTCGGGGCCCCACGTCGCGCGCACCAGCTCCGGCGGCGGGGCGCTCGCCACCAGCCAGTCGGACGGGGAGCCGATCCGGCCGAGGCGCGCGGCGTGCAGGCGCCGCCGCAGGTCGAGGTGACGGGCGAGGCGCGAGAGCGC
>JAJXUY010000328.1 GCA_021782525.1 Acidobacteriota bacterium
GGGGCACGTACGAGGCGGCACGGGCGCAGCTCCTCGCGGCGCTGGCCGCTCGGCGCGGCTCGCTGTCGCCGGCCACGCGGAAGGTGGTGAGCGACAACCTGGCGATCATCGACGCCGCGGTGCGCGAGATGGAGGCGGCGCTCGCGCGCGACCCCGGCAACCGGGAGCTGCCGGCGCTGCTCGTGACCGCGTACCGGCAGGAAATCGACGTGCTGCGGCGCGCCACCGGGATCCCGGCGCGCGGCTAGGGACGCGTAGCGGAGTGGAAAGGGGAACGGAGATGAGGAAGATCGGGTTGGCGTTGCTGGTCCTGGCGGCCGCGTGGCCGGCCGCGGCGCAGCAGAAGCTCGACGAGACGCGTCCGGCGAGCAAGGACGGCGTCGTCGAGGTGCACAACGTGTCGGGATCGGTGATGGTGACCGGGTGGAACCGGGAGGAGGTCGCCGTGACCGGCACGCTCGGCCGCGGCAGCGAGCGGCTCGAGTTCACCGGCTCCGCGGCCAGGACCGAGGTGCGGGTCGTCCTGCCGCACTTCGCCCACGACGTGGACGACTCCGACCTCGAGATCAAGGTGCCAGCCGGCAGCCGCCTCGAAGTGAGCACCGTGAGCGCGACGATCGGCGTCGGCGCCGTCGCCGGCCCGGTACGCCTCGAGTCGGTGAGCGGTCGGATCACTGCGAGCGGGGCGCCGCGCCGGTTCGACGCCAAGAGCGTGAGCGGCGACATCGAGATCGCGGCGGCGAACGCGCCGGGGCGGGCGAGCACGGTGAGCGGCACGGTCTCGCTCAAGGGCGTCGAGGGCGAGGTCGAGGCGAACTCGGTCAGCGGGGCGGTCGGCGTCAGCGGCGGCGCCGTGTCGCGGGCCGAGCTGCAGACGACCTCCGGCGACATCCGCTTCGACGCGGGCCTGGCGAGCGGCGGCCGCCTCGACGCCAAGACCGTCAGCGGCACCGTCGACCTCCTGCTGCCGGCGGCGACGGCGGCCGACTTCGACGTGACGACGTTCTCGGGGCAGATCAGCAACGAGTTCGGGCCCCAGGCGCGGCGCGCCAGCGAGTACGGGCCGGGCCGGGAGCTCTCGTTCTCGACCGGCGCCGGCGGCCGCGTCGTGGCCAAGAGCTTCTCGGGGAGCGTGCACCTGCGCAAGCGGTGAGCCTCGCGATCGCGCTGGGTCGAGCGGCGCGCCGCGGCGCGCCGCTCGCCTGGTGCGGCGTCCCCGCGGCCGTGGTAGGTTTCCGCCGTGCTCCGCAGGCTGCTGATCGCCGTGTGGTGCCTGGCGGCGCCGGCGCTGGCGCAGGGTCCGAGCGCCGCGTGGCGGACGCTCGCGACGCCGCACTTCCGCGTGCATTACACCGCGCCGGACGAGGCTTGGGCGCAGGACGCCGCGGCGAAGCTGGAGGCGGTCCGGTCTCGGGTGATCGCCGAGGTGGGGTACGCCGCGCCGGAGGTCACCGACGTGATCGTCGCCGACCCGGCGGCACGGGCGAACGGGATGGCGCTGCCGATCCTCGGGTCGCCGCGGATGGTGCTGTGGGCGAGCCCGCCGGGCCCCGCCTCGGCGATCGGGACGTACCGCGACTGGGTCGAGCTGCTCGCGCTGCACGAGGAGACGCACCTCGAGCACCTGCTGCGGCCGTCGCGCGACCCGTGGCGGCGGATCGTCGAGGCGTTGCTGCCGCTCGGGCCGATCGCGCTCGACGCGCCGCGCTGGCTCGTCGAGGGGTACGCGACCCTGGTGGAGGGGGCGCTCACCGGCTCCGGCCGCCCGAACAGCGACCTGCGCGCCGCGATCCTGCGCGAGAAGGCTCGGGCCGGGGCGCTGCCGACGTACGCCGAGCTCGCGGGCGACCGGAGGAGCTGGCTGGGGACGTCGATGGCGTACCTGGCCGGTTCGGCGTACCTCGAGTGGCTCGTCGAGCGCTCCGGGCCCGACAGCCTCCGGCACCTGTGGGCGCGGATGACGGCGCGGAGGGGCCGCGGTTTCGAGCAGGCGTTCGCCGGTGTGTTCGGCGAACCGCCGGGCACGCTGTACGGGCGCTTCAGCGCCGAGCTGACGTGGCGGGCCGTGGAGGCCGAGCGACGTCTCGCTCCCGAGGAGCGCGAGGGGACGGTGTGGCAGGCGCTGCGCTGGACGACGGGGGAGCCCGCGGTGTCGCCCGACGGGCGGACGGTCGCCCTCGTGGTGCGCGACCGCAAGGCCGCCTCGCGCCTCGTCGTGTGGCCGACCGGCCCCGACCTCGATGCGGAGAGGGCGTGGAAAGAGCGGGTCGCCGAGCAGTTGCGGCGCGACCCTGACGACGTGGCCCCGGTGCGGGCGCGCCCGCTGCCGCGCACGCCGCTGCACGAGCTCGTCACCACAGACGGCGCGGAGCCGTTCACGCCGCGCTGGCTGCCGGACGGCCGGGCGATCGTGTTCACCCGCTTCGAGACCGACGCCGACGGGGTGCTCCACCCCGACCTCTTCCGTTGGGAGCCCGAGAGCGGTCGCGTCACGCGTCTGACGCGTTTCGCCGACGTGCGCGAGGCCGACCCGGCGCCGGACGGCCGCTGGGCCGTGGCGGTGCGCGACCGCCACGGGTTCTCGCAGCTGGTCCGGGTCGAGCTGGCCGACGGCTCGGTGTCGGCGCTTTCGCCCCCGTCGCTCGCCGACCCGGTGGCGCAGCCGCGGGTGAGCCCGGATGGCGACCGGGTCGCGTTCGTGCGCCACCGCGGCGGGTCGTGGGAGCTAGTGGTGAGGGCGCCCGGCGGCGGGGAGACGGTGCTGCCGGCGCCGGCGGGCGCCACGGTCGCGGACCCCGCCTGGAGCGCCGACGGGAAGGCCGTGATCGCCTCGGTCGGGCGCGGCGGCTTCATCGACCTGATGTCGTTTCCGGTGACAGGCGGCGCGCCGCGCCCGCTCACCCGGACGATCGGTGCGGCGCTCGCGCCCGCGCCGACGCCGGACGGCCGCGCGGTGTTCTTCCTCTCGTTGCGCGTCGGCGGCCTCGATCTGTGTCGGCTCGAGCTCGGCGACGCGGTCCCCGGGCACGTCCCCGCAATGACCGGCCTCGAGCCCGCCGTACGCCCGCCGGCCCCGCCACGGCCGCCGCCGCTCGCGGAGGGCGACGTCGGGCCGGGCCGCCCGTACGGGTTCGGGCGGCAAGAGATCACCCCGCTCGCGGGCGGCAGCGTCGCCCCCTCGGGTCGCGTCCTGGAGCTCGGCGTGCGCGCCGGAGACGTGGTGGGACGCCTCGACGCGGTGGCGATCGCGGCGCTCGGGGACGCGGCCGGCCCGCGCGGCGGCACGCTCGCGGCGGCGTGGCGCGGGTGGCCGGTCGCGCTGTCGCTGCAGCTGTTCGCGACGCGGGAGCGGCCCTCACGCCAGCCGGTGCG
>JAJXUY010000329.1 GCA_021782525.1 Acidobacteriota bacterium
GGCGGCCTCTCGATCCACGACATCGGGGCGGCCGGGAGCACGATCGGCTTCACCGTAGACCCGCCGGCGGCGTGCACCAAGCCGGGGGCGTTCGCGCTGGTCTCGCCCGCCAACGGCGCGGGCGTGACCGGCACGAGCGCCACGCTCGTGTGGGACCCGTCGGCAGGCGCGGACTCCTACGACGTCTACTTCGGGACCGACCCGAACCCGCCGCTGCTCGGCAACCAGAGCGGCACGAGCCTGACGGTCACCGTCGCGGATCACACGAGCTACTTCTGGCGCGTCGCGGCGAAGAACAGCTGCGCCCAGACGCCCGCCCCCGCGTCGGGCGTCTGGGCGTTCTCCGCCGGCGAGCCGAACGGCGGGATCACGATCTTCTCCGATGACTTCGAGGGAACGTTCCCCGGCCAGTGGACGGTGTCCGGCGTGCAGGGCTACAGCGGCGCCGCGATGTGGGGCAAGGAGTCGTGCAACGTGGCCGGCGGTCAGGGCGCGGTCTGGTGCGCGGCCGGAGGCACGGCCCAGCCGCCGTGCACGCAGTACATCCAGAACCAGGGTACGTTCCTCATTTACGGACCGATGGATCTCTCCTTTGCCTCCGAGGCGACGCTCCATTTCGACACCTCGTACGACATCAACGATGGCGGGGACGCGGCCAACGCGACCGACCAGTTTCAGTGGCTATTTTCGACCGACGGCAGCAGCTTCGACACCGGCGGGAGCGTGACCGGAAGCAGCAACGGGTGGCGACACGTGACGACACAGCTCAGCCAGCTGAAGCTCGGCGACGGCACGTCGTTGCTCGGCAAGCCGAAGGTCTGGCTCGGTTTCGTTTTCGTCTCGTCGCCGACGACGGTGCCGAGGGGCGGGGCGTACATCGACAACGTCCTGATCACGGAGACGATCGGCCAGCCGGTCTTGGCCACGCCCCGGGTCCGGCGGCACCTGCCCAGGAGGTAGGGCGCCGTCGCCGGGCGCCGCGGCCTACAGCTCGATCTGCGTGCCGAGCTCGAGCACGCGGTTCGGCGGGATGCCGAAGAACGCGGTCGCCGAGCGGGCGTTGCGCGAGAGGAACGAGAACAGCGCCTTGCGCCAGCGCGGCATGCGCGACGGCCCGGTCGTCAGCAGCGTCTCGCGGCCGAGGAAGTAGCTGGCCTGGCCGGGATCGACGTCCAGACCGGCGCCCTTCGCGAGCCGGAGCAGCTTGGGGACGTTCGGGGTCTGCATGAAGCCGACGTGGCCGACCACCTGGTAGAACCCCTGGCCGAGGTCGTGCACCTCGACCCCTCCCGACGCCGGCACGAACGGCACCGAGGCGGTGCGCGCCGAGAAGAGCAGCACCTTCTCGTGCAGCACCTTGTTGTGCTTGAAGTGGTGCAGGAGCACGACGGGGGTGACGTCGGGGTCGGAGGTCATGAACACCGCGGTGCCCGGCACGCGCAGCGGCTTCTGCTCCCCGATGTCGGCGAGGAACAGCTCGATCGGCAGCGACTCGGCGCGCAGCTTGGCGCCGAGCTCGGCGCGGCCGCGCTTCCAGGTCGTCATCACGGTGAAGATCGCGGCGCCGACGATGAGCGGGAACCAGCCGCCGTGCCGCACCTTGGGGCCGTTGCCGACGAGGAAGGCGAGGTCCACCGCGAGGAAACAGGCGGTGACGATCGCGGCGTGAGCGCGCCCCCACCCCCAGCGCTGGCGGGCCACCGCGTACAGCAGCACCGACGTGGTTGCCATCGTGCCGACAACCGCGATCCCGTACGCGGCCGCCAGGTTGGTGGACTTGCCGAAGGCGAGGACCAGGCCGCAGCACGCCACCATCAGGCCGGCGTTGACCCCGGGGACATAGATCTGGCCGCGCGTCGCCTCGGAGGTGTGGACGATCCGCAGCCGCGGCAGGTAGCCGAGCTGGATCGCCTGCTGCGCGAGGGAGAACGCACCCGAGATCAGCGCCTGCGACGCGATGATCGCGGCGGCGGTGGCGAGCGCGACGAGCGGGTAGACGAGCGCCGGCGGGGCGAGCAGGTAGAACGGGTTGAGGTCGGCCTCCGGCCCGTTTGTGAGCAGGAGGGCGCCCTGGCCGAGGTAGTTGAGCGCGAGCGCGGGGAAGACGACGGCGTACCAGGCGAGGCGGATCGGGCCGCGGCCGAAGTGCCCCATATCGGCGTACAGCGCCTCGGCGCCGGTGACGCAGAGCACGACCGCGCCGAGGATGAGGAAGCCGTGCCACTGATACGCGAGCATGAAGCGGATCCCCCACAGCGGGTTGAACGCCTCGAGGATGCGGGGGGCCCGGATGATCCACGGCACGCCGAGGGCGCCGATGGTGCCGAACCACAGCAGCATCACCGGGCCGAACATCGCGCCGATCCGAGCGGTGCCGCGCTTCTGCACCAGGAACAGCACCACGAGGATCGCGACCGAGATCGGGACCACGAACGGCTTGAACACCGGGGTGGCGACCTCGAGCCCCTCGACGGCGCCGAGCACGGTGATCGCGGGCGTGATCATGCCGTCCGCCCAGAGCAGCGCCGCGCCGATGAGCCCGAGCATGACCAGCCCGGTCGCGCGGCGGCGGGCGGCGGCCGTACCCGCCGGCATGACCAGGGCGAGGAGGGCGAGGATGCCGCCGTCGCCGTGGTTGTCGGCGCGCATGACGAAGCTCAGGTACTTGACGACCACGATCAGGATCAGCGCCCAGACCACGAGCGAGAGGATGCCGAGCGTGTTCGTGAGGTTGGATTCGATGCCGTGCACCGGGTGGAAGCACTCTCGAATGGTGTACAGCGGCGAGGTGCCGATGTCGCCGTACACGACGCCGAGCGCGCCGAGCGCGAGCGTCGCCAGACCGTGGCCAGGCCTGTCCTCTGATGCGTCGTCATGGACGCGGGCAGGGCGAGGATCGGCAGCCGTCATCGTGTGATGGAGAGTATCACCAGCGGCTGGCCTTTTCGCCTTGATGGCGCCTTGACGCGGACGGCGCTCGTCCTGATGCGCCCTTGACCCGTCCGGTGGTGGGATGGGCGCCGTGGAGGTGCGGCGTGGACGTCGCGGTCGTCGTGCTCGTGTCCGTGCTGTTCGGCCTGACGGTCTGGATTGCGGACGCCGTGGACCGCCTGGGCGGCGGGAGGACCTCATGAACTGGCTGTACGTGATCGCCGGGCTGATCTCCGTTGGGCTCGTCCTCTACCTGCTGGTCGCCCTGCTCAAGCCGGAGGAGCTGGGATGACCGAACTTGCCGCCGTTTCGCTCGTGATCTACGTCGGCGTGATCGTGGCGCTCGCCAAGCCGCTCGGGGTCTACATGGCCCGCGTCTACGAAGGCCAGCCGATGCTCGGCGGCCTCGGCCTCGGAGCGGTCGAACGCTTTCTGTACCGG
>JAJXUY010000330.1 GCA_021782525.1 Acidobacteriota bacterium
AACGCGGACTGGAGCAGGTTCGCGCCCACGAACGCGGTGAGAAAGTAGAACCCGTGGTTCACCCAGTATCCGAGCGCGACGGAGGACATCACGAACATTCCGGCGATGGCGCGGAGCCACTCATTGATCCTCATCTCGAACCTCCTCCTACTTCGCGTCCTCGTCGACGGCCACCACCTTCTCGATCCCGGCGGCCTTGACGTACATGTAGTAGAGGAGCGGGATCACCACGAGCGTCAGCGCCGTGGAGACCACCACCCCGGAGATCAACGCGACCGCGAGCCCCTGGAAGATCGGGTCGAACAGGATGACGAACCCGCCCACGACCAGCGCCGCGGCGGTGAGCGCGATCGGCCGGAAGCGGACCGCCCCGGCCTTGATCACGGCGTTCTCGAGGCTCTCGCCCGCCTGCAGCTCGAGGTTGATGAAGTCCACCAGCAGGATCGAGTTGCGCACGATGATGCCGGCGAGCGCGATGAACCCGATCATCGAGGTGGCGGTGAAGAACACCCCGGAGAGCCCGTGCGCCGGCAGGATCCCGATCAGCGTCAGCGGGATCGGCGCCATGATGATGAGCGGCGTCACGAACGAGCGGAACCAGCCGACCACCAACAGGTAGATCAGCACCAGCACGGCCGCGAAGGCAATCCCCATGTCGCGAAAAACCTCATACGTGATCTGCCACTCGCCGTCCCACTTCAGCGCGTATCGCGTCGAGTCGTTCGGCTGGTGGGTGGAGAGCACCTCGATCGGCTTCCCGTCGGGGCCGCGCAAAGCCTCGATCCGCTTCGCCATCGCCCGGATGCCGTAGATCGGCGCTTCCTCCCCGCCCGCCATCTCGGCGATCACGTACGTCACCGGCTGGAGGTTCTTGTGGTAGATGAAGCGCTCCCGGCCGATCTCGCGGGCCTGGACGAGCTCGCGGAGCGGCACCAGCGTGCCGCCCGCGCCTTGGACGTTGACGCCGAGCAGCCCGTCGAGGCTCGAGCGCTGCGCCCGCTCGAGGCGCAGCACGATCGGGACCGGCTCGCGCGAGTTGTCGTCGTGCAGGAGCCCGGCGTCGGCGCCGTTGAGCGCGACGCGCAGCGTGCGCACCACCGCCTCCGGCGTCACCCCCGACCGCGCCGCCTTCTCGCGGTCGACGGTGATCTCCCACTCGGGTGCCTGCTTCTGCACCAGCCAGTCGGTGTCCACGATGCCGGGCGTGTGCTCGAAGATCGACCGCACCTGGCGCGCCAGCGCGACGCGGCGCTCGAGGTCGGGCCCGTACACCTCCGCGACCATCGTGGACAGCACCGGCGGCCCCGGCGGCACCTCGGTGATCTTCACGTTGGCACCGGTCCGCTTGCCGATCGGTTCGAGCAACGCGCGCACCTTCTCGGCGAGCTCGTGGCTGACGAGGTGGCGCTCGCCCTTGGGGACGAGGTTGACCTGGAGGTCGGCCACGAGCGGGCCCGAGCGCAGGAAGTAGTGCCGCACCAGGCCGTTGAAGTTGAACGGCGCTGACGTGCCGACGTACACCTCGACGTCGGTCACCTCGGGCAGCCGGCGGACCTTGGTCGCCAGCTCGCGAGCGACGCCGTTCGTCGTCTCCAGCGTCGTGCCCTCCGGCATGTCGACCATGACCTGGAGCTCGCTCTTGTTGTCGTACGGCAGCATCTTCACCGTCACAACGCCGAACACGACCAGTGAGGCCGAGGCGAACAGGAGCACGACGATGACGCCGATCAGCGCCCAGCGCCGCCAGGCGCTGGTGAGCAGCGGCGTCATCAGGCGGGCGTAGAAGCGGTGCAGCGAGCCCTCCTCGGGCGTCTCCTCGTCCGGCGTGGTTCCAGCCTTGGCGTGCTCCTCCGCGAATTTGCGGAACAACCGGAAGGTGAGCCACGGCGAGACGACGAACGCGACCATCAGCGAGAACAGCATCGCCGCCGACGCGTTGATCGGGATCGGCCGCATGTACGGCCCCATCAGGCCGGAGACGAAGGCGAGCGGCAGCAGCGCCGCGATCACCGTGAACGTCGCCAGGATCGTCGGGTTGCCCACCTCGTCGGTGGCGACCACCGTCGCCAGGCGCGGGTTCGCCCAGCCGAGCTCGTAGTGGCGGTGGATGTTCTCGACCACCACGATGGCGTCGTCGACGAGGATGCCGATGGCGAAGATCAGCGCGAACAGCGTGACGCGGTTGAGCGTGTAGCCGAACATGTACGACGACGCGAGCGTCAGCGCCAGCGTCGTGGGCACCGCCACCGCCACGACCACGGCCTCGCGGCGGCCGAGCGCGAACGCCATCAGCAGCACGACCGCCAGCGTCGCGATCCCCATGTGCTCGATCAGCTCGGTCGCCTTCTCGTCGGCGGTGTAGCCGTAGTCGCGCGTCTTGGTCACGTGGATGTCGCCCGGGATCACCGGGCCGGCGAGCTTGGCGACGCGGGCGTCGAGGTCGCGGACCAGTTCGACCGCGTTGGTGCCGGGCTTCTTCGCCACCGCAACCGTCACCGCCGGGACGTCGAGCTGTGCGGGGAGGCGCTTGTCGGCGCCCGCGGCTCCGGCGTCGATCCACACGTACTGTGACGGCTCCTCGGCGCCGTCGCGGATCGTCGCCACGTCGCGCAGGTACACCGGGTTGCCGCCGTACACCCCCATCACCGCCCGGCCGACCTCGTCGGCCGAGCGGAACACCGAGCCCACCTCGACCGGCATCTCGGCATTGGCCTCGGAGAAGCTGCCGGCCGGCAGCTTCCAGTTAAGCCCGGCGAGCGCCTGATACGCCTGCAGCAACGAAACGTGGTAGCTCGCCAGGCGCTCGCGGTCGAACGACACGCGGACCACGCGGTGCCGGCCACCGATCACGGTGACCTGCGCCACCCGCGGGTGGCGCGTGAGCTCGACCTTGAGCTCATCGGCGACGCGGCGCAGCTCGAGCGGGGACGCCGTCTTCGACCACAGCGTGTAGGCGAGCACCGGCACGTCGTCGATCGAGCGCGGCACGACCACCGGCGGGAGCGCTCCCGCCGGCAGGTTCGGCGTCTGCTCGGCGAGCTTGGTGTGCACCCGCACGACCGCCTGGTCCGGGTCGGTCCCGACCAGGAAGCGGACGATGATGATCCCGCCCGAAGGCTGCGTCGTCGAATAGACGTACTCGACGTTCGGAATCTCCGCGATCACCTTCTCGAGCGGCGTCGTCAGCTGACGCTCCACCCTCTGCGCCGAAGCGCCCGGGTACGCCAGCATCACATCCACCATCGGGACCTTGATCTGCGGCTCCTCCTCGCGCGGCGTCACCATCACCGCAAATCCCCCGAGCAGGAGCGAGAAGACGACCAACAGCGGCGTGAGCTTGGAGTCGAGGAACGCCCGCGCGATACGCCCC
>JAJXUY010000331.1 GCA_021782525.1 Acidobacteriota bacterium
GATCGGCACGATGTAGTGCGGGATGCCGTGACAGTCCAAGCACTTGGGTGCGAACGCCTGGCCCCGCGCCTCGGCGCGCCCGTGCATGCTGATCGCGTTGTCCGCCACTTCCCTCTCGTGGCACGGGGTGCAGACCGGCGGCTTGAGGTGCTCGGCGTGCGGGAAATCGGATCCCTTGAGGTCGGCGTGGCAGCCGATGCAGGCCACCTTGCCGTGCACGGCCGAGCCGAACTTCGTCGCGTCGACGAACAGCGAGACGGTCTTGCCGCCGCGCTTCGTCGTCAGGCTGGTGTCGCCGTGACAGGTCAGGCAGTCGTCGTTCTCTTGCGCGACCGCGGGCCACACCGCGACGGCGAGTGCGAGCCCGGCCAGGAGGCACACGGCCCCGGCGCGCGGTCGCGCCGGACCCACACCGCCCGCTCGGTGTGCTCGCGATCGCCGATTGATGACAGCGAATTCCGACATACTCCCCCCAACAGCCACGGGAGCGTAACGATTTGTCGCGGGTTTGTCAATGTGATTAACTTAACATGCCCATGAGGCCGGTCAGCGGATGAAATAGCCCGTCGTCCGCCACCCGCCGTCGCCCTCGAGGACCATCGTGACCGTCTCGGTCGCGGCGGCCTTGTGCTCGAACGACGTCTTGAACTGGAGCACCACGTAGTGCCCGTCCGGCGCCCCCGGGAGGCTCGACGTCGCCTTGGCGGCCGCCAGCTCGCGAGATCGCATGGCCCCGAGCGGTCCGCGCGCCCCGGCGGCCATCCGCTCCCAGCTCGGCCGCGTGACCCCGCTCCTGAACATCGCCGCGGCGGCGTCCCAGCTCGGGCCGTACTTGCCGGCGTCGACCATCGCAAGCCACGCTCTCGCGGCCGTGGCCGCCTTGGTCTCGGCATCGTCCGCCGCCCGTGCGACCGCCCCCGCCATCATGACCACGGCCAGAGCCGCGCACGCCACGCTCCACGCCCTCACTCGCATCCCCCACCTCCGTTCCTTCACGATAACCCCGTTTCGCGCTGGCGGCGCCGGCATGCGTGCCGGCCGCCTCCGGGCGGTGCGTTCTCAAGTAGAATCGGTCGAGCGCACAGCGCCGCCGAGACACGACAGCTCCGTAGTGCGCCGGGAGGTCCGCATGGCCGACGATCGCGACGACAGCGAGACCACTCCAGCCAAGGGCGTCAGCCGACGAGGGTTCTTCACGGCCGTCGGCGCCGGGGCCATCGGCGCCGCGACGCTGGCCAAGGCGCAGCCCGCCGCCGCCGCGCCGGTCGCGGCGAAGGAGGAGCCGGCCACGATCACGCTCGTGGTCAACGGGCGGCGGCGCCGCCTGCTTGTCGAGCCGCGCTGGACGCTGCTGTTCGCCCTGCGCGAGAAGCTCGGGCTGACCGGAACCAAGGTCGGCTGCGAGCGCGGCGAGTGCGGCGCCTGCACCGTGCTCATCGACGGCACGCCGAGGTACGCCTGTATGACGCTGGCGCTCGAGGCCGTCGGTCACGAGATCACGACCCTCGAGGGGCTGATGCACGGCGAGGAGCTGGGGCCGGTGCAGCAGGCGTTTCTCGCCGAGGACGGCCTGCAGTGCGGCTACTGCACCCCGGGGCAGGTGATGGCCGCCGAGGGGCTGCTGCGCGCCAACCCCGAGCCGACGCTCGACGAGATCCGCCTCGGCATGAGCGGCAACCTCTGCCGTTGCGGCGCCTACGCGCACATCTTCAAGGCGGTCGCGAAGGCCTCGCAGCTGCGGAAGGCCGCGGGAGGCGAGCCGTGAAGACCCCAGAGCTGTACTACCTGGACGGCGCCGTGCCGCAGACCGACGCGCCGGAGCGCAGCCCGCGCCCGTGGGGCCAGACCCGGGTGGTCGGGCGGCCGTTGCCGCGGATCGACGGCTACGAACGACTCTCCGGCGCCGCGGTGTACCCCTCCGACGTGGTCCTGCCGCAGATGCTCTACGGCGCCATCGTGCGCTGCCCGCACGCGCACGCAAAGGTGACCACGGTCGATGCGGGCGCCGCGGCGAAGATGCCCGGCGTGCGCGCCGTCATCACCGGCGCCACCCCGGCGGCCGACCTGCGCTGGTACTACAGCCCGACGGTGGTCACCAAGCTGTTCGACCCCGAGTGCCGGTTCGCCGGCGAGGCAGTCGCCGCCGTCGCGGCGGAGACGCCGCAACAGGCGTGGGACGCGGCGCGCGCCGTCGCCGTCGAGTACGAACTCCTCCCGTTCGTGGTCGACGAGCACAAGGCGCTCGCGGCCGGCGCCGCCGCCGTCCAGCCCGGCGGCAACCGCGTCGGCGAACCGGTGAGGTACGCCCGCGGCGACGTCGCCGGCGGGTTCGCCGCCGCCGACAAGGTGCTCGAGGCGACGTACTCGACCGCGGCCGAGATCCATACGCCGATGGAGCTGCACGGCTGCGTCGCGAGCTGGGACGGGCCCCGCCTGACGATCTGGGAGTCCACCCAGGGCGTCTACCCGGTGCAGCAGCGGGTCGCGGCGGCGCTCGGCATGCCGCTCGCCAACGTGCGCGTGATCGGCCGCTACATGGGCGGCGGCTTCGGGTCGAAGCTGCAGGCCGACAAGTACGACCTGGCGGCGGCCGTGCTCGCGAAGCTGGCGGCGCGGCCGGTCAAGCTCTTCATCACCCGCGAGGAGAGCTTCGTCTGCGTCGGCAACCGTCCCCCGATGACGATGCGCCTGAAGGCCGGCGTCAAGAGCGACGGCACGCTCACCGCTCTCGAGATGACCGTGCTCGGCACCGGCGGCGCCTACCCCGCGGGCGGGACGTCGCTCGCCGACTGGCTGGTGCGCGACCTCTACCTGTGCCCCAACGTCCGCACCGAGATGACCGACGTGTTCATCAACGGCGGACCGGCGCGCGCGTTCCGGGCGCCCGGCCACCCGCAGGGCGCGTGGGCGCTCGAGCAGATGATGGACGCGCTCGCCGCGGCGATCGGGATGGACCCCGTCGAGCTGCGCCTCAAGAACATCCCCAAGGTCAGCCAGGCGCGCGGCGGCCAGCCGTACACCAGCACCAGCCTCGACCGCTGCCTGACGGAGGGCGCGGCCGCGTTCGGCTGGAGCCAGGCGCGCCGCCGCGCCAAGGCCGACGGCCCGCTCCGACGCGGCGTCGGGATGGCGGCCGGCATGTGGGTCGCGGGCGGCGGCGGCCCGCCCTCCACGATCGTGGTCAAGCTGTTCGCCGACGGCAGCGCCAACCTCAACATGGGCGCGTCCGACCTCGGCACCGGCACCAAGACCGTGATGGCCATGGTCGTCTCCGAGGAGTTGGGCGTGCCGCTCGACCGCATCGAGATCGAGAACGCCGACACCGGGACCACCCAGTACGCCACCGCC
>JAJXUY010000332.1 GCA_021782525.1 Acidobacteriota bacterium
GGGCGAGCGCGCTGTTGCAGCGCCTGCCGCAAGGCCTCGACACCACCCTCGGCGAGCGCGGCGCCGGCCTGTCGATCGGCGAGCGGCAGCTCGTCTCGTTCGCCCGCGCCTTGGTCGGCGACCCCGAGTTCCTGCTCCTCGACGAGGCCACCTCCTCGGTGGACCCGGTGACGGAAGCCGTGATCCAGCGCGCCCTCGAGCGCCTGCTCGCCGGGCGTACCGCGTTCATCATCGCCCACCGCCTCGCCACCGTCGTGGGCTGCGACCGCGTCCTCGTCATGCACGGCGGGCGGCTGGTCGAGCAGGGCCGGCACGAGGAGCTGCTCGCCCGCGGCGGCCTCTACCGCACCCTGTACGACCTCCAGCTCCTGCGCCCTGCGGACGACACCCAGGACTCGCGGCCGCTCGCCTGAGGCGCGCCGCCCTCACGCCGCCGGGGCGGAGCCGAAGGCGCCGTGCGTCACTCCAGCGCCCGCCAGCGTCGGGTTGGCGACCGGCACCCCGATCGCGTTGCCCCACTCGACCCAGGAGCCGTCGTAGTTGCGGACGCGCCGGTACCCCATCAGCTCGTGGAGGACGAACCAGGTCAGGGCCGATCGCTCGCCGATGCGGCAGTAGACGATGACGTCCTTGTCCGCCGTGATCCCCGCCCCCTCGTACAGGCGGTGGATCTCCTCGGCGGTGCGGAACGTCGCGTCCGGCAGCATCGCCCGCCCCCACGGGATGTTGACGGCGCCGGGGATGTGTCCGCCGCGCAGCGCCCCTTCTTGCGGGTAGCCGGCCATGTGCACGAGCTGGCCGGAGAACTCGGCCGGCGTCCGCACGTCGACGAGGGCGTGCGCGGGCGGCAGCCGGACGACCAGCTGCCGCGGGTCCGGGTCGCCGATGTGCTGCAGCACGTCGGCGCGGAACGCGCGGACCTCCGGGTGCGGGCGCTCAGCCTGGTAGCCCGAGCGGCCGACTCTCGGCACGGCGCGGTCGAGCGGCCGCTTCTCGGCGAGCCACTTCTTGCGCCCGCCGTTCATCAGCATGAGCCGCTCGTGACCGAGCAGGCGGAAGACCCAGTAGGCGTGCGCCGCCCACCAGTTCGCCTGGTCGCCGTAGAACACCACCGTGGTGTCGTGGCCGATGCCGAGGCGGTCCGCGAGTCGCGCGAACGCGCCCGGGTCCACCACGTCGCGCACCCTCGCGTCGTTGAGGTCGACCTGCCAGTCGAGCTCGACCGCGCCGGGCACGTGGCCGGCGTCGTAGACCCTCGGACTCTCGTCGACCTCGACGACCCGCACGTCACGGTCGGAGGCGTGCTCGGCGACCCACTCGGTTTCCCCCAGGACCTCGGGTTTTGCGTATCTCATCGTGCCCTCCCCGGGGGCGATCTCACCCCGGAGCGACCACCGCTCTCGGGCGCCCCTCACGTCACAACACTCCGCCCGGGACCGCATTCCGGCCGCGCCAGCCGGCCGCCGACACGTTGCCTCCGACTCTGATAGATTCGAACCCGTTGCCGGAGGTACCGGGCGCGGGAGGGAAGGGAATGGCCCCAACCGACAAGCAGGCACTTGACCGCCTTCGCGAGGCGATCGCCGGCCTCGACCGTTCGCTGCTCGAGCTGCTGCGGCGGCGGATGGAGCTCGCCGCCGAGGTCGGCCGCGTCAAGGCCGCCGCCGGGGCCGCGGTCGTCGTGCGCGACGCCGAGGACCGCGTCCTCACCCGCGCCCGCGAGCACGCCGAGGCGTGCGGCGTCTCGCCCGACGTGATGGAGGAGATCTTCCACGCGATCATGCGCGGCTCCATCGAGCGCCAGCACCGCGTCGGCATCGAGGCGCGGCGGCGGCGCGGCGGCCGCGTTCTCGTCCTCGGCGGCGGCGGCGCGATGGGCGGCTGGTTCTGCCGGTTCCTGGAGCTGGTCGCCCACACCGTCGAGGCGGCGGACCCGGCGTGGGGCCCGCTCGACCGGGCGCCCGGCCGCTACCGCTCGCTCGCCGAGGTGCCCGACCTCGACGCCTACGACTTCGTGGTCGTCGCGGCGCCTCTGGCCCACACCGGCGAGGTCGTCGACGAGGTCGCCGCGCGCCGCCCGCGCGGCGTCGTCGTCGAGATCGCCTCGATCAAGGCCGCGGGCGAGGCCGCCCTCGCGCGCGCCGCGGCGGGCGGCGTGACCGTCTCGGCGCTGCACCCGATGTTCGGCCCGGGCAAGTCCCCGTACGAACCGCTCACCTTCGTGCTCGCCTGCCGCGAGGAGCCCGAGCGCGAGCGACGGCGCATCGCGCCGCTCCTCGCCCACCCGTACACCCGCATCGTGGCGGTGCCGTTCGCGCACCACGACCGCCTCATGGGGTGGTTGCTCGGCCTCGCCCATCTCACCGGCATGCTCTTCGGCGCCGCCCTCGCCGGCTCCGGCCTCGACGCGTCCGAGCTGCAGGCGTGCGCCTCGACCACGTTCACCCGCCAGGCCGCCACCTCGCTTTCGGTCCTCGGCGAGGATCCGGCGCTCTACCTCGACATCCAGCGCTTGAACCCGCACCGCGACGAGGTTTACGGCGCCACCCGCGCCGCCCTCGACGAGCTGGTCGCGCTCGTGGCCGCCGGCGACCTGGAGCGTTTCCGCGCGACGCTCGCTGCGGCGCGGCGCATCCTCACGAGCGAGGCATGAGGGCCAGGCACCATCTCGAATTCGCCGGGGTCGCGGCGCTCGCCGCCGTACTGCGCGCGCTACCCCGCGGAGCCGCTCTTGCCGCCGGCGCGGCGCTCGGCGAGCTCGGCTGGGCCGCCCGCATCCGCCGCGGCGTCGTCGACGAGAACCTGGCGCAAGCGCTGCCGGGCACGCCCGAACGCGAGCGCCGGCGGATCGGAGCGCGCGCGGCGCGCAACTTCGGCCGCACCGTGGCCGAGTTCGTCCGCTTCGCCGGCGCCGACCGCGCGCGTCTCGCCGAGCTGGTGGCTCTCGATGGTCTGGCGGAACTGCGCCACGCCGCGAGCCGCGAGGGCGCGATCGTCGTCACCGCGCACCTCGGCGCCTGGGCCCTCTACGTCACCGCCCTGGCCGCCGCCGGCGTTTCCAGCGCCCTGCTCGTCGGGCGGCAGCACAACCCCAAGGTGCAGCGCTTCATCCTCGCGATCCCCGGCGGCGCCGTGCGCTTCGTCCCGAAGAGCAAGCACGCGCCGCGCGAGGTCCTGCGCTGCCTCGAGGAGCGCCGCGCGGTCGTCATGGTCGCCGACCACCGCGCCGGCCGCAGCGGCATCCCGGCGCCGTTCCTCGGGCGGGTCGGCTCGACGCTGCCGCTCCCCGGCGCGATCGCCGCGCGGCGCGGCACGCCGTTGTTCGTGATGGCGGGGCGGCGCGTCG
>JAJXUY010000333.1 GCA_021782525.1 Acidobacteriota bacterium
GCGAGCACGTTCTTGCGCAGCGCCTTGACCGCCTCGCGGGCGATCACCCGGTTGTGGATCGCGGCCTGGATCGTCACCTCGAACAGCTGCCGCGGGATCATCTCCTTGAGCTTGGAGGCGAACGCCCGCGCCTTGACGTAGGCGCTGCCGCGGTGGACGATCAGCGCCAGGGCGTCGATCGGCTCGCCGTTGACCAGCAGGTCGAGCTTGACCAGGTCACCCTCGCGATAGCCGGCGAAGTGGTAGTCGAGGGAGGCGTAGCCGCGCGACACGGACTTCAACTTATCATAAAAGTCGAGAACCACTTCCGCGAGCGGCAAGCGGTACTCGAGGAGCACCCGCCCGCGCGCCAGGTATTCGAGCTTGACCTGCTCGCCGCGGCGGTCCTGCACCAGCTTGAGGATCCCGCCGACGTAGCTGTCCGGCGTGAGGATCGTGGCGTGGATGAGCGGCTCCTCGATCGTCGCGATCGTGCCGGGGTCGGGGAGCTGCGCCGGGTTGGTGACCTCCACGACCTCGCCCGCGGTGGTGAGCACCCGGTACGCGACGCCCGGGGCGGTGATGATGAGCTCGAGGTTGAACTCGCGCTCGAGGCGCTCCTGCACGATCTCCATGTGCAGCAGGCCGAGGAAGCCGCAGCGAAAGCCGAAGCCGAGCGCCTGCGAGGAGTCGGGCTGGAAGGTGAACGCCGAGTCGTTGAGCGACAGCTTCTCGAGCGCCTCGCGCAGCTCGCCGAACGCCGAGGAGTCGAGCGGGTAGAGGCCGGCGAACACCATCGGTTTGGCCTCGGCGAACCCGGGGAGCGGCTCGGACGCCGGGCGGACGTTGTCCGTGACCGTGTCGCCGATCCGCACGAGGCGCAGGTCCTTCAGGCCGGCGAACAGGTACCCCACCTCGCCGGCGCCGAGTTCGGCGGCGGGCTCGGCCCGCGGCGTGAACGTGCCCAGCTCCTCGACGCCGGCCTCGCGGTCCACCCCCATGAAGCGGATCGCCTGGCCGGTCGCGAGGCGGCCGTCCACCACGCGCACCAGGCAGCGCACCCCCTTGTAGGCGTCGTACGACGCGTCGAAGACGAGCGCGCGCAGCGGCGCGTCGGGGTTTCCGCGCGGCGGCGGGACGCGCTCGACCAGCGCCTCGAGGACGTCGGGGACGCCGACGCCGGTCTTGGCCGAGATCGTCAGCGCGTGGCTGGCGTCGAGGCCGATCACCTGCTCGATCTGCTCCCGCACCCGGTCGGGCTCCGCCGACGGCAGGTCCACCTTGTTGAGCACCGGCACCAGCTCGAGCCCCTGGTCGACGGCGAGGTAGGCGTTGGCCAGCGTCTGCGCCTCCACCCCCTGCGAGGCGTCGACCACGAGGAGGGCGCCCTCGCACGCCGCCAGCGAGCGCGAGACCTCGTAGGAGAAGTCGACGTGGCCGGGGGTGTCGATCAGGTTGAGGACGTACGCCTCCCCGTCGCGGGCACGGTGGTGGAGGGTGACGGTGTGCGCCTTGATCGTGATGCCGCGCTCGCGCTCGAGGTCCATCGAGTCGAGCACCTGCGCCATCATCTCGCGCGCCGACAGCGCCCCGGTCAGCTCGAGCAGGCGGTCCGCCAGCGTCGACTTGCCGTGGTCGATGTGAGCGATGATGCAGAAGTTGCGGATGCGCTGCTGGTCCACCGGGCTCCCCGCGTCGCTCCTCGCGACTGCGAACTAGTGATCTTACACGAAGTTGGATCGGCGAGGACGAAGTGTGGAGGAAGAGAGACGGGAGAAGGGAGCCGGAAGAGGACAGGCGGCGCCTGGTCTCTTCTTTCCCGTTTTCCTTCTTCCTTCTTCCCTCTACCCTTTCACCTTCTCGCCGAGCCGATCACGCGCCGGGGAGGCGCGGGAAGACCGGCTTGCCGCCGGGGCCGCTGGCGGCCTTCCACGGGGCGCGGGGGTAGGCGGTGAGCGCGCGCGGATCGTCCAGTCGCCCGCGCGCGGCGCGGAGCTGGCCGGCGCGGGCGATCATCGCGGCGTTGTCGGTAGTCAGCGCGATCGGCGGGAGGAGGACCTCGATCCCGCGCCGCTCGCCCCAGGCGACCAGGCGGGCGCGCAGCTCGCGGTTGCCGGCGACACCGCCCGACGCGGCGACGACGCGCGGCCGGTGGCGAGCGGTGAGCTCGTCGAGGGGCGCCAGCAGCCAGTCGGCCACGGTGCGGCGGAACGAGGCCACGAGGTCGAGCACCGGCTGCGGCGGGCTCATCGGGTCGGGCAGCGGCAGCGGGCCGAGGGCACGGGCCGCGCGGATCGCGGCGCTCTTGAGCCCCGAGAAGGAGAAGTCGAGCGCGCCGGCCGGGTCCTTGATCTGCGGCGGGCTGAAGCGGAACGCGGCCGGGTCGCCGCGCTCGGCGAGGCGGTCCACGATCGGGCCGCCGGGGTAGCCGAGGCCGAGGGCGGCGGCGAGCTTGTCGAACACCTCGCCAGCGGCGTCGTCGCGGGTGCGGTTGAGCGGTCGCGCCTCGCCGCCAGCGAGCAGGAAGTACGACGAGTGCCCACCTGAGATCACCAGCGTCAGCGCCGGGTCGGGCGCCTCGCGGGCCGGGGCGCCGTCGAGGCTGAGGAACGGCGAGACCAGGTGACCCTCGAGGTGGTCGACGCCGGCCAGCGGCAACGAGCGCGCCCAGGCGTACGCCGCCGCGAAGCAGGTGCCGACCAGGAGCGAGCCGATCAAGCCGGGTCCCCGCGTCACCGCCACCAGCTCGATGCCGTCGAGACCGACCACCCGCTCCGCTTCGGCGAGCAGGCGGGGGAGCGTCTCCAGGTGGTGGCGGGCCGCCAACTCGGGCACCACGCCGAGGTACGGCGCGTGCGCGGCGACCTGCGAGGAGACCAGGTTGCAGCGCACCGTCCCGTCCCCCTCGAGGACCGCGATCGCGGTCTCGTCGCACGAACTCTCAATGCCCAGCGCGCGGAAAAGGCGGGGCTCGGGGCTCGGGGCTCGGGGTCCGAAAAACGCCGCGGGCGGCGGGCCGGGCAGGGGCATCAGGCGATCTCCCGCACCGTGGCAGCGGTGACGGGCCGCGCCACCCCGCGCTCGCTCACGATCGCGGTCACCAGCTCGGGCGGGGTGACGTCGAACGCCGGGTTGTAGACGTCGACACCGGCCGGCGCGACCGCGGTCCGCCGCACCCGCCGCACCTCCTCGCCGTCGCGCTGCTCGATCGGGATCTCCCGCCCGCTCGGACAGGCGAGGTCGAACGTCGTGGTCGGCGCCGCGACCACGAACGGCACCCGGTGGCGGGCCGCGGCGAGCGCCAGCGAATAGGTTCCCACCTTATTGGCGACCGCGCCGTCGGCGGCGA
>JAJXUY010000334.1 GCA_021782525.1 Acidobacteriota bacterium
GCCCGGCGACTCCGCGACGGCGACCGGCGGGTCGGCGACGGCGCTGCCGCGGGTCTTCTGGACCGCCAACCTCCTGGAGCTGCTGGAGCGGGCGGCGTTCTACGGCTTCTACATCTCGATCACGCTCTTCCTCACCGACGTGGTCGGGTTCTCCGACCGCGAGACCGGCGTGGTGGCCGGTGTCTTCGTCGGCGTCCTCTATTTCCTCACGCCGTTCGTCGGCGCCCTGTCGGACCGCATGGGGTATCGGCGCGCCATGGTGCTGGCGTTCTCGCTCCTGGCGACCGGGTACGCCCTGATGGCCGTCTTCCACGGCCGCGCCGCGGTGGTCGGCGCCCTGATGCTGATCGCCGTGGGCGGAGCGTTCGTCAAACCGCTGGTCACCGGCACCGTCGCGCGGACGACGGCGCAGGCCAACCGGGCCCGCGGCTACGCGCTCTTCTACTGGATCGTGAACATCGGCTCGTTCTCGGGCAAGACGGTGGTGCCGTTCATCCGCATCGGAGCCGGCCTGGCGGCCGTCAACGTGTTCACCGCAGGGATCTGCATGGTGGCCCTGCTGTGCACGCTCGTGTGGTACCACCCGCCCGATGCGCCCACGCGTCCGCAGAGTCTCCGCGAGGTCGCGATCGCCCTCGGCAAGGTGTTCTCGCGTCCCCGCCTCGTCCTGTTCATCCTCATCGTCTCGGGGTTCTGGACGACGCAGTATCAGCTCTACGCGACGATGCCGAAGTTCGTCATCCGCCTGCTCGGACAGAACGCGAAGCCGGAGTGGATCGCCAACGTCAACCCGCTCGTCGTCGTGATGTTCGTCGTCCTGATCACGCGGCTGACGAAGCGTTGGCGGGCCTCGACGTCGATCTTCTGTGGGATGCTGCTCGTCCCGCTGGCGAGCGGGTTGATCGCCTCGGGGCAGCTGCTCGAGCGGGTCCTGGGACCCTCGATCGGCCTCCTCGGTGTGGTCCGCGTCCACCCGCTCGTCCTGATGCTCGTCGCAGGCGTTGCCTTGCAGGGGTTCGCCGAGAGCCTGATCTCGCCCCGCTACCTCGAGTACTTCTCGCTGCTCGCGCCGAAGGGCGAGGAGGGGACCTACCTGGGGTTCGCCTACCTCTACTCGTTCTTCGCCGCAGTGGCCGGGTTCATCCTGTCGGGCGTGCTGCTCGACCGCTACTGCCCTGACCCGAAGACCCTACCCGCCGGGCTCGACGCGGTCCAGCGCGCGGCCTACTACCAACACGCGAGCACGATCTGGCTGTACTTCATCGCGATCGGTGTGGCGACGGCGCTGGCGCTGCGGGCGTTCGCCTGGTGGTTCGAGGAGAGAGGGCCCGGCACGGCAACGAGCGGCCAGACCGGCGCGCAGCGGTAGAGCGCCGCGCAGCGCCTGGCCTGGGCGCCCGTGGGACCGTTACGGCAGCAGCACGGTCGAGCCGGTGGTGCGGCGCGCCTCGAGGTCGCGGTGGGCGCGCGCGGCCTCGGCGAGCGGGTAGGTCTGGTTGATCTCGATCTTCACCGCGCCGCTCGCGATCACCGCGAACAGCTCGGCCGCGCTCGCGAGCAGGTCGGCGCGGCGCGCGACGTACGTCATCAGCGAGGGACGGGTGAGGAAGATCGACCCCTTCGCCGAGAGCACCAGCGGCGAGATCGGCGGCACCGGACCCGAGGCGTTGCCGTAGGAGACCATCATGCCGAGCGGCTGCAGGCAGTCGAGCGAGCCGTCCCAGGTGTCGCGCCCGACCGCGTCGTAGACGACGCGCACGCCGCGCCCCTCGGTGATCTCCTTCACCCGCGCGACGAACTCCTCGCGGCTTGTCACGATCGGGAACTCGCAGCCGTGCGCGCGGGCCAGCTCCACCTTGGCGTCGGTCGAGACGGTGCCGATCACCGTGGCGCCGAGATGCTTGGCCCACTGGCAGGCGATCAGGCCGACCCCGCCCGCAGCGGCGTGGATCAGCACCGCGTCGCCGGCAGCGACCGGGCAGGTGCGGCGGAGCAGGTACTGCGCCGTCATCCCCTTGAGCATCGCGGCGGCCGCGGTGCGGTCGTCGATCCCGGGCGGCAGCGGCACCAGGCGGTCGGCGCGGATCAGGCGCACCTCCGCGTAGGCGCCGGCGACACCGGCGTACGCCACCCGGTCGCCCACCTTGACCTCGGTCACGCCGTCGCCGACCGCCCCGACCACCCCCGCCGCCTCCGAGCCGATCACGGCCGGGAGCTGCAGCGGGTACAGCCCCGAACGGTGGTAGGTGTCGAGGTAGTTCAGGCCGATCGCCAACTGGCAAACGAGCGCCTCGCCGGGGCCGGGGCGCCCGACCTCGACGTCCTCCCAGCGCAGCACCTCGGGGCCTCCGGTCGCGTGGATGCGGATCGCTTTGGCCATGGCGAAAGCTTAGCGCGCCGCGGTCGGCGTGGCGAGCGGGCCCGCGACCTGCAGCGCGCGGGGGAGCACCCGAAACGTCACGGCGCCGCTCGGGTAGGTCTCGCCGTCGACGTCGAACGGCGGCAGCGGCGCCGCCGGCTCGAGGCGCACCTCGCGCGCGCGGCGGAAGCGCACCGGCTTGGCGCCGAGGTGCTTGCCGAAGTAGAGCTGCGGCAGGCGGCGGGCGAGCTGGAGCCCGCCGACCTCGCCGACGGCGACCACGTCGAACAGCCCGTCGTCGAGGGCCGCGCCGGGGGCGACGCGCATTCCCTTGCCGAACGTCGTCCCGTTGGCGACGGCGAGCAGCAGGACCGGCCCGGCGTACCACTCCTCGCCGTCGGCCCAGACGCGCACCGGGACGCAGCGGTAGCGGGCGAGGGCGGTGAGGGTGCAGCGCAGGAACGTCGCGCGGCCGCGCGTCGCCACCGCGTTGACGGTCTCGTCGACCATGCCCGAGACCCCCGCCGAGGCGATGTTGACGAAGAAGAAGCCGCCGCGCTCACCGTCGCAGCGGCCGGCGTCGATCGCGAGCGGCGGGCCGAGCAGCGCCCGGCGCAGCGCCTGCGCCGGGTCGCGCGGGATTCCGAGCGGGCGGGCGAGGTCGGAGCCGGTGCCGGCCGGCACGATCCCGAGCGTCGCGGCCGATCGGGCGCCGAGCAGCACCCCGGCCGCCAGGTGGGCCGTGCCGTCGCCGCCGACCGCGACCACGCGCTCGCACCCTGACTCGACGGCCTCCAGGACGGCGCGCCGCGATGCCTCGGCCCCGTCCGGGGTCACGACCCGGACCGGCGCGAACGCCTCGGCCTCGGGCTGCAGCCGCTCCCAGAAGCGGCCGGCGCGGCCGCCGCCGGCCGCCGGGTTGACGAGGACCAGCGTCGCGCTCACTTTGCCTCCGCCGGCAGCCAGTTG
>JAJXUY010000335.1 GCA_021782525.1 Acidobacteriota bacterium
GAATCGCTCGAGCACGTGCTGCGCATGGCGGCCACGCTGCGGCGCATCACGGCCGAGCTCGGCGTCCCGCTCGTGTTCAAGGCCTCGTTCGACAAGGCCAACCGCTCCTCGCTCGCGAGCTACCGCGGCCCCGGCCTCGAGCAGGGCCTTGCCGCGCTCGCCGAGGTCAGGCGCGCCACCGGGTTGCCGCTGCTCACCGACGTCCACGAGCCGGCGCAGGCCGCGGCCGCGGCCGCGGTCGTCGACGTTCTCCAGGTGCCCGCCTTCCTGTGCCGGCAGACCGACCTGCTGCTCGCCTGCGGCCGCACCGGCAAGCCGGTCAACGTCAAGAAGGGCCAGTTCATGGCGCCGCACGACATGCGTCACGCCGTCGAGAAGATCGCCTCGACCGGCAACCGCGCGGTGACGCTCACCGAGCGCGGCTCGTCGTTCGGGTACAACAACCTCGTCCTCGACCTGCGCTCGCTCGCGGTGATGCGCCGGTTCGCGCCGGTCGTCTTCGACGCGACCCACTCGCTACAGCTCCCGGGCAACCTCGGCGATGCCACCGGCGGCGCCCGCGAGTTCGTCGGCGAGCTGGCGCGCGGCGCCGTGGCGGCGGGCGTCGACGCGGTGTTCGCCGAGGTGCACGACGATCCGCCGAACGCGCTCTCGGACGCCGCGACGCAGCTCTCGCCGGAGGAGTTTCGCGCCCTCCTCGTCCAGCTCCTCGCGATCCGCCGCGCCTACGACGAGACCGTCAGAGACGGCGAGGAGTGACGAGCCGCAGGAGCAGACAGAAAAAGGGAAGAGGGAAAAGGGAAGAGGAAAGACAGAAGACACCCGGTGTCGTGGTCATCCCTCCGCCTGGTGCTTCTGCCCTCTGCTCCTCTGACCCTCGACACCTCAGCTCCTCGTCACTTCTTTTCTTTTCCCTTTTCCCTTTCCCCTTTACCCTTTCCCCTTTTTCCTTCGTCTCGGGGAGCGGGCATGTGCTAGCCTTGGCCGGTCGCTTGATGGAGGCGGGATGGAACTGCAGGCGGACGAGATCCTCGAGGGCTTCGGCGGCGAGACGAAGCGGTACGGGACGGACGCCCCGCTCGCCGGCGTCGAGGTCCTGCCGTTGCGCCGGTTCGTGGATGACCGCGGCGTGTTCATGGAGGTCTACCGCAACGCGGCGACCCATCCGGGCAGCGAGGCGCTGGCCGAGTTCTTCGCCGGCGTGAACGTGGCGCAGCTCAACTACTCGCTCGTCACCGCCGGCGACCACGTCAAGGGGCTGCACTTCCACCTCAAGCAGAGCGACGTCTGGTTTTGCCCGCCGCCGTCGAAGCTCAAGGTGGTCCTCCTCGACGTGCGCAAGCACTCGCCCACCTCGGGCCGGACGCAGGTCGTCGTGCTCGGCGATGGGCGCGACGCCTGCGTCAAGATCCCGCCCGGGGTCGCGCACGGCTATCGCCCGCTCACCGCGCCGTGCGGCCTCTTCTACGTCGTGACACGCTGCTTCGATCTCGCCGCGCCGGACGAGCACCGCATCGCGTGGGATCACCCCGCGGTCAAGGGGCTCTGGGCCGTCAAGAACGAGTAGCGCCCGCTCGCGTCCTCACTCCGGCTTCCAGCGATCGAGCAGGACCGGCTCCCCCACCGTGGTGCCGTTCAGCGGGGCCACGGCCAGGTCCCAGTCCGTCGCCCCGACCGTGTAGCGGGGAACACGGAAGAACAGTAGCTTGCCGTCTGCGGTCGGCGTCGCCTCGAGCAACGGGCGGCGCTGCGCGCCGGGCAGCCGGACTTCACGGACGACGCCGCCGGCGAAGAGGAGCTGGCGGTCGGCGCGGCAGAAGTACAGGCAGTTGTTCGGCCCGACACGCGGGGCGTACTCCGGGCCCATCGAGTTGATGCGCGGCTCCAGCGGCTGTCCGGGCTTCCCCTCCAGCGACAGCCAGAGGTCCGATGAACCGCCGTCGTACACGGTCCAGACCATCGCCTTGAGCTCGCGGCCGAAGCGCTGGCCGTCCCCGACGCTCGTCCCTCCCGGCAGGTCGAGCTTCGCCAGCGTTCCCCACGCCGCCTTCGCGCTCGGCCGCCCGCTCGAGTAGAGCGCGCGCGCGCCGTTTGGCTGCAGGACCTCGACCAGGCACGCGGTTTCCTCCGGGTTGACCCACGTGAGGCGTGCGCTGACGTCGGGTGCCAGGCCGGGGAGCTCGACCGGCTGCGGCTCCGTCCAGGCGCCGTTCACCCACGCCGTCCGGTACGCCCGGTAGCCGCCGACCGCCCACGGAGCCAGCGCGCCCTTGGCGTCGCGCATCCCGGGGCGCACGGCCCCGAACGGGGCGGCCTCCCTGCCGCCGAGCGGCAACCCCTGTCGCAGGCCGGCCGCGAAGTAGAGGAACGTGCCGCCCGGACCCGGCAGCGGCGTCACCTCGATCCCCGCCGAGTTCACGAGCTTGGGGTCATCGGGCCGGTCGGCATCGGCCGGGAGCGACTGCAGCGATCGCGGCAGGATGTGCGCCTGGTAGACCGAGAACAGGTAGACATCGGCCGCGTCGGCGAGCAGCAGCTTGGTGCCGACCATGGCGGTGCTGCCGGGAACGGGGTCGACCGCGACCTCCTGCCCGACGCGAAAATCCTGGAGTCCGGACGCGCGCTCGCCCGGGATGCACACGGTGTCGCCCGTGACCTTGACCCGCACCTTGACGTCCTTCGCGAGGGTCGGCACCGGCTTCCCCTCGCGCTTCATGGCCGCCTGCATCGCCTCCGGGAGGCCCTCGTTGATCTCGACGTCCCAGGCGCCCTTGTCCGCCGCCGCGCGGATCGCGGCGATACGACCGAGGACGAGGCTATCGGGCTGCGGCACCGGCGTGTTGGTGTCCTGCAGGTTGCAGCCAGCCGCGAGAGCCGCCAGCGCCAGTGCCACGGTGATACGCCTCATGATCATCGGGTTGCCCTTCCTTTCCTCACAGCAGGATGCCGGCGATACAGGCGCTGACGAAACTCACCAGGGCGCCGCCGACGAGGGCGCGCACACCGAGGCGCGCCAGGTCGTGCTGGCGGTTCGGCACGAGCCCGCCGATGCCGCCGATCTGGATGCCGATCGAGCCGATGTTCGCGAAGCCGCACAGCGCGTACGTCGCCAGCACCGCGGCGCGGTGGGACAGCACCGGCACCGAGCCGGCCGCCTTCGCACCGCTGGCGACGAGCTTTGCGTTGTCGAGCAGCGTCTTCATGTCGAGATAGGCGATGAACTCGTTGAGCACGGTCTTCTTGCCGAGGAGCACCCCGACGGTGCCGCACTCGTGCCAGGGGACCCCCATCAGCCACGCGACCGGCGCCAGCAGGCGGGCGAACA
>JAJXUY010000336.1 GCA_021782525.1 Acidobacteriota bacterium
GGGCGATCCGGAAGCACCTCGATTTCACGAGCACGAGCCCGCTGGCGGTGCACCAGTTCGCGCAGTACTGGGCCTCGTTGCTGCGCTGGGACGACCAGCGGCTGCGACAGTGGCAGGCGGTGCTCGACGCCGCCGAACAGCGGCTGCGCGAGAAACCCGATGACCCGGATCTCATGCTGGCGCGCGGCGAGGCCCTTGTCGGCCTCGGGCGCTTCGTCGAGGGAGGGGCGGCGCTGCGGCGCCTGGCCGCCGGGGATGGGGCCGACCCCGAGGTGTTCCTCGCGCTCGCCCGCGCCAGCGCCGGATCGGGCGACCGTGCGGGGGCCGGGGCGGCGCTCGAGCGCGCGGCCTCGCTGTGGCGCGAGGGGCAGGTGCCGGCGGTCGGGACGCTCGCGTACAACATCGCGGCCGGCTGGGCCGCGTTGGGAGACACGCCGCGGGCGTTCGATTGGCTGTTGCGGGCGCGCGACCAGTACGGCGTGGATCGTCTCGATCTCGCGCTCGACCCCGACCTCGACCCGTTGCGGCGCGCCGGCCTGCTCGACAAGCTCCCGCCCCGCCGTTGAGGAGTGCAGGCTTGAGAGTTGAGGGTGAAGAGTAGAGAGTTGCGGCAGCGGGTAAACGGGAAAGGGAAGACGGCAAAGGGACAACCAAGACACAACCGGCGTTCGTTTTCCCTTTGCCCTTTACCCTCTTCCCCTTGCCGTCTCTGACTCCTCACCCGCAATCCTCACAGTGCGGTCCCGCATCCCACACGGCGCCCTGTCCTGCTACCGTGGCGGTCGATGGGGCTCGCCTCACGTCTGTCGCACGCGTTCCGGGCGCTGCGGCACCGCCCGTTCCGGGTCTACTGGATCGGGCAGTGGCTCTCGGTCAACGGCACGTGGATGCAGACCACGGCGCAGGCGTGGTTGGTCTACCGCCTGACCAACTCGCCGCTGATGCTCGGGATCCTCTCGGCGGTTCGCTTCGGCCCGGCGCTGATCGGTTCGCCGATCGCCGGCGTGTTCACCGACCGGCTCCCGCGGCGGCTCGTGGTCCTCACCACCCAGTCGTTGTCGCTGGTGCAGGCGACCATGATGGCGGCGCTCACGCTGTCCGGGACGGTCCGCGTCTGGCACGTGCTGTTGCTGGCGTTCGCCCAGGGGATCGTGGACACGCTCGACACCCCGGCCCGACAGACGCTCCAGGTGGACATCGTCGGGGTCGAGGACCTGCAGAGCGCGGTTTCGCTCAACGCCTCCGCGTTCAACGCGGCGCGCATGGTCGGCCCGGCGCTCGCGGGCGTGATGGTGGCGGCGTGGGGCGAGGGGGTGTGCTTCGCGGCCAATGCGGTCAGCTATCTGGCGGTGTTGGTGGCGCTGCTGACGATCCGCACGGAGCCGGCGCCGCGGCGCCAGGCACGGTCGCTGCGGGAGGAGCTCGGCGAGGGAGTGCGCTACGCCTGGGGCAACCGCCAGGTGCGGACGATGCTGGGGGCGATCGCGGTGACCTCGGTGTTCGGCCTGTCGTACACGACGCTTCTGCCGGTGTTCGCGCGCGACGTGCTGCACGGCGGCGTGCGCGGATTCGGCATCCTCATGTCGAGCGGCGGCCTCGGTGCCGTCTTCGGCGCGATCGCGGCGGCGGCCAGCCGGTCAGGGCGCCACATCGGGTTGCTCATGGCTCTGGGCCAGGGGACGCTCGGACTCGGCCTGGTGGCGCTGGCGGCCACCCGCAGCCTCACCGTCGCGAGCCCGCTGATGGTCCTCATCGGGCTCGGCGTCGCGCTCCAGCTCTCCACGACCAACGGCTTCCTGCAGACCACGGCGCCGCCGCACATGCGCGGCCGGGTGGTCTCGCTCTACATCTGGCTGTTCAGCGGCCTCTCGCCGATCGGCGGGTTCGCCGCAGGGTGGATCGCCGAGCACGCCGGCGCGCCGGCGACCGCGGCGGGCGCCGGCGTGGCGTGTGCGCTGGCGGCCGTCCTGGCCGGGGTCGAAATGCCGTGGCTTCGCGCCGCGTTTTCCCGTGGCGGCGCCGGGGCGGGGAGGGCCGAGTGAACGTCGAGATCACGTACTGCGTGGTGTGAGGCTATCAGGCGAGGGCCGCCGGTCTGGCGGCCGAGCTGGAGGAAGCGTTCGGCGCCCGGGTCAGGTTGATCAAGGGGTCGGGCGGCGTGTTCGACGTGATCGCGGACGGCAGGAGAGTGTTCTCCAAGCACGAGAAGGGCCGGTTCCCCGAGCCCGGCGAGGTCGCATCGCTGCTCGGCAGTGCCGCGCCGTGATCATGGCACGGGCCGCGCTGCGCTGCGCCGCCGAGCTAGAATGACAGGGTGCACGGCGAGATCCCGAAGCTGCCCCCGAAGCGGGTCGGGCTGGCGGTCAAGCTGTCGAGTCGGGAAGCCGCCGAACTCGGCCGGGAGTTCGTGCGCGAGTTCGAGCGGCGCGGCATCGCGCCCGTCGCGGACGCCGAGTCCGCCGGGGCCCTCGGCTTGCCCCCCGGCCCCTTGCGCGCCGAACTGGGCCGCAACGTCGACGCCGTCGTCGTCCTCGGCGGCGACGGTACGTTCCTCTCGGTAAGCCGCGGCTGCCCATCCACCACGCCGGTCGCCGGCGTCAACATGGGGACGCTCGGGTTCCTCACCGAGCACAGCCGTGAGGATGCCTTCACGCTGCTCGACGACCTTGCCGCCGGCCGGGTGCTGATCGAGCGTCGCGACCGCCTGCAGGTGGTCGTCGGCGATGGTCCGGCCCGGCGCGAGTTCCTGGTCCTCAACGACGTGGTGATCAACAAGGCGGCGCTCGCCCGCATCCTCACGATCAACGTCGAGATCAACGGCGAGTTCCTGTCACGCTACCACGCCGACGGGTTGATCCTCGCGACCCCGACCGGGTCGACCGCGTACAACCTGTCGGCCGGCGGCCCGGTCGTCCACCCCGGCCTGAGCGCGATGCTGGTGACCCCGATCTGCTCGCACACCCTCACGAACCGGCCGCTCGTCGTTCCGCTCGAGTGGCGCACCAAGATCTGGGTGGACGGCGGCGACGAAGAGATCTACCTGACGCTCGACGGGCAGCTGGGTCTGCCGCTGGCGGCCGGCGAGCGCGTCGAGGTCGCCAAGGCGGCCGATCCGCTGTCGCTCATCCGCGTCCCTTCCGCGAGCTTCTTCTCGATCCTCCACCAGAAACTGAAGTGGGGCGAGCGGGAGGGGTGAGGTGCTGCGGCGGCGTCCCCACCTGACCCGAACGACGATCGGGCTGTTTCTCGCCGTGGCCATCTGGCTGGCCCTCATCGCGGCAGGCGTGTGGGCGCTGGACCGGCCGGCCACCCGCGCC
>JAJXUY010000337.1 GCA_021782525.1 Acidobacteriota bacterium
GACGCCGCTGCTGCTGCGCGTGCGCGACCGTGGCTACGGCGGCCCCGCAGCCGGCCGCTTCGCCGAGCCCGCGACGGTGCTCGCCGCGTGCGGCGCCGCGATGGTGTACCGCCGCGCCGCGCTCGCCGCGGCGGCGGTGGACGGCGAGGTCTTCCCGGCCGACTACTTCGCGTTCTGGGAGGACCTCGACCTCGGTTGGCGGGTGAGCGCCGCCGGGTGGCCGGTCGTGTACGAGCCGCGCGCCCTCGCCGTCCACCGGCGCGGCGCCACGGCGCGCCCCGGTCGCGGGCGGTTGATCTTCCGCCGGCCGCCCGCGCTCGCGGCGGCGGTGCTGGCGAACCGGTGGGCGACGCTGCTGCGCAACCTCCACCCGGTTGATTTCTGGCTGCGGTTGCCGGTACTTTTGCCGGGCGAGGTCGCCATGGTGGGATCGGTGCTGTTGCGGCATCCGCGGGTGCTGGGTGCGTTGCGCGCCGTGTGGCCGCGCGTGCGCCGCGCCGCGTCGCAGCGCCGCCTCATCCGCCGCCGGCCGCTGGCGGAGCTGCTGTGAGCGCGGCGCTCGCCGGCGCCGGCTTCGTGCTCGCCTTCCTGCTCGTGCTCTACTTCACCCCGCTCGCGCGCCAGGCGGCGCTACGCTTCGGCATCGTCGACCACCCCGACGGCCGGCTCAAGAAACAGGCGGAGCCGGTGCCGTACCTCGGCGGCTTGGCGGTGTTCCTCGCCTACCTGGTCGCCCTCGGCCTGGTGTTCGCGTTCAACGGCCTGTTGCTTGGGCTCCTCCTCGCCGGCACCTTGACGCTGCTCGTCGGCCTGGTGGACGACTTCGGCGTGCTGACGCCGGCGGCCAAACTTGCCGGCGAGGCGGTCGCGGTGTTCGTGTTGCTGCGCAGCGGTGCGGTGATCGAGCTGACCCAGGTGCCGCCCTCGCTGCGCTGGCCGCTCGCCGCGCTGTGGTTGTTCGCGGTGTGCAACGCGTTCAACCTCCTCGACGTCATGGACGGGCTCGCGGCCGGGGTCGGCGCCGTGGCGGCGCTGGCGCTCGGCGCCGTGGCGCTGACCACCGGCGAATACCCGGAGGCGGCCGCCTCCCTTGCGCTCGCCGGGGCGCTCGCTGGTTTCCTCGTGTTCAACGCCCCACCGGCGCGCATCTACCTCGGCGACGCCGGCTCGCTCGCGGTCGGGCTCACGATCGGCGCCCTCGCGATCGCGATCCGCTGGAGCGATCGCAGCGCGGCCGGCTTCCTGGCTCCGCTGGCGATCCTCGCGGTGCCGCTCGCAGACACCGCGTACGTGAGCGTCCTGCGCGCCCGTGCCGGCCAACCGTTCTGGCACGGCAGCCCGGACCACTTCCCGCTCCGCCTGCGGGCGCGGCTCGGCGGCCGCACGCCGCGGGCGACCGCGGCGGTCGTCGCGATCGCCGCGCTGGGAGCGGTAGCCGGCGTGGGCACGGCCGTGCTCTGGCCGTGGGAGGTCGGCGTGATGGTGCTCTGCGGCTTCGCGCTGGCGTTCGTCGTGCTCCTCGCGGTGCTGGCGCGTGTCCGGATGGGGGCCGAGTGAGTCGGGTCGTCGTCATCGGCGCCGGGCTGACCGGCCTCTCGGCGGCGTACCACCTGCGCGAACTCGGCACCGAGGCGACCGCACTCGAGGGCGCGGCGGAGGTCGGCGGGGCCTGCCGCACGCTCCACCGCGACGGGTTCGACTTCGATCTCACCGGCCACCTCCTCCACCTCGCGCGAGCCGAGAGTCACGCGCTGCTGCGCAAGCTCGGCGCGCACGGCGCGCTGCGCGCCCACCGGCGGCGGGCCGGCATCGCTCTCGCCGGCGCGGTCACGCCGTACCCGATCCAGATCAACACCTACCGGTTGCCGCGCGAGGTCCGGCAGGCGTGCGTGCTCGGCTTCGTCGAGGCGGCGATGCGAAGCCCGGCCGCCGAGCCGGAGCCCACGGGCTTCGCGGCCTGGGTGCGCGGCCGCTTCGGCGACGGCTTCGCCGAGCACTTCTTCCTCCCGTACAACGGCAAGCTGTTCTGCGCCGACCCGGCCGAGCTGACGACCGAGTGGGTCGGCCGCTACGTGCCGCGACCGTCGCTCGCCGACGTGATCGGCGGCGCGTTCGGGGCGCACCGCGGCGCGGTGGGGTACAACGCGACGTTCCTCTACCCGCGCGCCGGCGGGATCCGACTCGTCGCCGACGCGCTCGCCGCGGCCGGGCCCGCCGTGCGCCTCGGTTGCCGCGTGCGCGCCGTGCACCTCGGCGCGCGCACCGTGGAGCTCGACTCCTGCGCGGCCGTGGGGTGGGACGCGCTGGTCGCGACCGCGCCGCTGACGCACCTCGCCGCGATGAGTGCGGACCTGCCCGCGGCCGCGCGAGCGGCCGCCGCGAGGTTGCGGGCCGTGGCGGTGGTCAACCTCAACCTCGGCGTGCGTGGGCCGGCGCCGCGCCGCGAGCACTGGCTGTACGTCCCCGAGGCGCGCTTCCCGTTCTACCGCGTCGGCATCCCATCGAACCACGGCCGCGTGGCGCCGCCGGGGTGTCACACGCTCTCGGTCGAGGTCAGCGTCCCCGCCGGCACGTTCCCGGCGGCCGACCTGCGCGAGCGGTGCCTCTCCGGCCTCGAGACGCTCGGCCTGCTGCGCGACCGCTCCGACGTGCTCGCCGTCGCGGAGGCGCGGATCGACCCCGCCTACGTGGTGTTCGACGCGGCGCGTCCGGCGGCGGTGGCAGCGCTGCGCGACGCGTTCCGCGCCGCCGGGGTCACGGTGGCGGGGCGCTGGGCCGAGTGGAAGTACTCCACGATGGAGGACGCCCTCTGGGACGGCGCGGCGGTCGCGCGGCGGCTGGCGCGATGACCCGGATCCGCGTCCTGCACGCGATCACGATGCTCGAGCCCGGCGGGGCACAGCGCAACACGCTCGACACCGTGGCGATGCTCGACCGGGAGGTGTTCGAGGTGGCGCTCGCGTGCGCCGATGAGGGCGAGCTGCTCCCCGAGGCGCGCGCGCTCGTCGGCGTGCAGCTCTTCGAGCTGGGCCGGCTCCGGCGGGAGGTGCGACCGCTCGCCGACGTGCGGGCGATCGCCGAGCTGCGCCGCGTGATCCGTCGCGTGCGGCCGCAGATCGTGCACACCCATTCGTCCAAGGCCGGCATCGTGGGGCGGCTCGCGGCGAGCCGCGAGCGCGTGCCGATCGTCGTCCACTCGATCCACGGCTTCGGCTTCGGCCCGCACCAGCCGGCGCCGGTGCGGGCCGCGTTCCTGGCCGCCGAGCGGCTGGTGGCGCGGCGGACGACGGCGTTCGTCGCGGTGTCGCGCCGCAA
>JAJXUY010000338.1 GCA_021782525.1 Acidobacteriota bacterium
ATGTGCGTATGGTACACTTCGCGCCGGAGACCATGGTGAGCTTGGACCGGCAGGGTGCTTCGCTGGCGGTGCGCCGGGCGGCGCCCGCCGGGCGCGACGCGTCGGCCTGAGATGATCACCTGCGAGCACATCACCAAGAGCTACAACGGCCGGCCCGCGGTGCGCGGGATCACGACCAGGGTTGAGCGCGGCGAGTTCGTCTACCTCACCGGCCCATCGGGCGCGGGCAAGAGCACGTTCCTGCGCCTCCTCTACCGCGCCGAGTTGCCGGACTCCGGCGTCATCATCGTGAACGGCGTCGACCTCGCGCAGCTGCGGCGGCGCGACGTGGCGGAGTTCCGCCGCCACCTCGGCGTGGTGTTCCAGGACTTCAAGCTCCTCCGCCGCCGCACGGTGGCCGAGAACGTCACCTTCGTCCTCTCGCTGCTCAACTTCCCGGAACGCGAGCAGCAGCGCCGGGCGTACCTCGTGCTCAAGCAGATGGGCCTGCAGCACCGCATGCACGCCTACCCCGACGAGCTCTCCGGCGGCGAGCAGCAGCGCGTCGCGATCGCCCGCGCCCTGGTGCTGCAGCCCGACCTCATCCTCGCCGACGAGCCCTCCGGCAACCTCGACCCGGAGAGGTCGCACGAGCTGCTCGAGCTGCTCAAGACGATCAATTACCAGGGGACCACCGTGGTGGTCGCCACCCACGATCGCGGGCTGATCGAGGCGCACCCCGCGCGCACGCTCTTCCTCGACCACGGCAGCGTCGTCGCGGACGCCTGGGTGACCACCACGTGAGCCGGCACGCCTGGCGCGAGGTGAAGCGGCAGCTGCGCGAGTCCGGCGCGGCCGGCGTGGTGGCGATCGTTCTCCTGGCCGTGGCCGGCGTGTGGGGCGGCGGCTTCTGGGCCCTCCACCGCTGGGCCGAACGCGAGTTGCTCGCGCGCGGCCAGGCCACGACCGTGGTCGCGGTCGCGCGCGGCCCGGCCGAGGCCGCCGCCCTGCAACAGCGGCTGGCCGCGCGCTTCCCCGCCGTTCGCGCCACGGTGCTCGCGCCTCGCGCCGTGCAGGACGAGCTCGCCCGCTGGTTTCCGGAGCTCGCCACGGTCCTGCTCACGCTCGACGAGAAGAACTTCCCCCCGCTCCTCCAGGCCGAGGTGGCGCCGGGCGACGAGCACGCGGTGGCGGGTTGGCTCCGTGGCCAGCCGGAGACGACGCTCGTCGAGAGCTCGCACGCCTGGCAGGCGCGCATGGAGAAGGCGGCGTCCCGCGTCCTCGCGGCCGGCTTCGCGCTGGTGGGGAGTCTGCTCCTCGGGTGCGCCGTCGTCGTGCTGCTCGTCGTGCGCCTGCTCGTGCTCGCGCACGCGGACGAGATCACGATCCTGCGGCTGATCGGCGCTCACGACGGCGACATCCGCCGTCCCTACCTGATCTCCGGAGCGCTGCTGGGTGCCGCCGGCGGCGCTCTCGGCGCTGCCGCGTTGGGAGCCGCCCGCTTTGCTCTGCGCGGCGCGCTCCCCGGCCTCACCGTCGACGGGTGGCTGCTCGGGCTGCTGCCGGTTGCCGGTGCCGTCACCGCCGCAGCGGGCGCGGCGATCGGCCTCGCCTCGCTGCCGCGGGAGCCCTGAGCCCCGCGCCGCCGGGGCCTAGGAGCCTGTCGCGCATAGCGACGAAAGCGAGGGTCGCGATGGCGCCCGCTGGCAAGGCGGACAAGCGAAATGCCCGCAGACGCAGTTGTAGCCTACGTCGAGGACATTTCGCGCAGGCCAACGCAGCCAGCGGGATGCCAGCGCGAGCCGCAGCCGGAGTCTATGCGCGACAGGCTCCTAGGAGAAGAGCGGCGTGACCTTGCGCAGGAACTCGCCCGCCTTGTCGCCGCCCTCGAGGAGCGAGATCGCGCGGGCGAGCCGGTCGACCAGGCTCTGCACCGAGTTGATGCCGCCGCCGGCCTCGATCTCGGCGCGCGCGATCCGGTACTGCTTCTCCACCGCGATCGAGCCGGAGAGCCCGACGCTCTCGTCGGCCAGCTTGCGCACGTTCTCCGCCAACGCCAGCAACGAGCGCGGCGAGGCCGACGGCGACGGGGCGGCCGCCGCCACCTCCTCCGCCGGCGAGCGCAGGGCGATCAGCCCCGAGGCGACGAGGCCGAAGAGAACCTTGCACACGTCGAAGACGGGCAGCCCGGTGGTCTCCTCCAGCTTCGCGATCGAGAGCTGGCCGTCGATCTTGGTGACGATGGCCCACTCCTGCGGCGACAGCGTGATCTGGTCCTGGCCCGGCTCACGCGGGAGGAAGTACGGCACCGCGTCCATCGAGGGGATCTTGCGTTGCAGCACCCGCCACTCGTCGAGCCGGCGCGCGGCCTCCATCATCAGGCTCGTGTTCGACTTGTTGACGGTGACCCGCTCCGACTCGATGCCGGCGGTGAAGATGAACTGACCCTTGTGCCACCCGGCCATCTCGTACACCGCGTACTCGCCGCCCAGCTTGCCCGCGATCGCGTCGGTGATCTGGCCGTCCTTGATGAAGATCTTCCCGTCGGCGCCGTCGCCCGACAGGGTGAACACGCCAGTCTTGCCCGACACGCTCACCAGCTGGATCACGTCGGGCAACGCGATGTCGGCGAGCGAGCCCTGAAGCGCCATGCCGCTCAGCCCCGCATCCGGGCCCCGACCATGGGCCTCTCTCGAAGGTACCGGCGGCTGCGGCGGCTACGAAAACTCTCGGCAACTCTCACGCTGCGTCAAGCTAACACACGGCTCGCGAAAGCGTCAAGGCAACGTTCCGCGCAGGTGACACAACGCCAGCGCCAGCGCATCGGCGGCATCGGCGGGCGGCTCCCGCTCGAGGCCGAACGCGTGCCGCACGACGTACGCGACCTGTCGCTTCTCCGCGCGCCCGTTCCCGACGACTGCGGCCTTGACCCGCGCCGGCTCGAGCTCGACCACTTCACCACCCCAACGGCCGAGCTCGGCGAGCAGCGCGCCGCGCGCCTCGGCGAGGACCAGGGCGGCCTTGGGGAAACGTCCGGCAAACGGCGTCTCGATGACCACGACGTCGGGAGCGAGCCGCCCGAGCAGCTCCTCGAGCTGGCTCGCGAGCGCCGCCAGGGCGCGCGCGTGCGAGAGCCCGCGGCGGGGTGACAGGCATCCGAAGCCGAGCGCCTCGGCCCGCCGCCGGTCGCCCTCGACGAGCCCCCAACCGGTCGTGCGTGATCCCGGGTCGAGGCCGAGAACGCGCGCCAGCTCAGCCGACCTCGAGCAGCTTTTCGTCGATGTCGAAGTTCGCCCAGACGTTCTGCACGTCGTCGTGGTCCTCGAACGCCTCC
>JAJXUY010000339.1 GCA_021782525.1 Acidobacteriota bacterium
GCGAGAAGGTGGATCGCGACGGAGAGCCCGAACTCATTCACACGATCCGCGGTGTCGGTTATGTTCTCGAGGGTTAGGGCGCGCGTCCGCCGCACGGCCGCGTGGCGGTTGTCCGCGCTCGCCACCGCGGTGTTCGCGGCCGGCACCGCGGCCGTCTTCGCCGTCGCCTACCTCACCCTCGCCGCCGGGATCCGGCAGCGCGGCGACCGCTGGCTCGACGGGGAGACGGCGGCGCTGGCCGAAGCCGCCGCCCACGCCCCGCGAGCGGCGCTCGCGCAGGCGTTCGCCGAGGAGGCGCGCGAGCTCGCGACCCGCCGCCTCGCGGTGAGCGACGAGCCCGAGGACGCCCGCGAGAGCGTCGCCTTCTTCGCCCTGCTCGACCATCGCGGGACACCGCTGCTCGTGCACGCGCCGGCCACGTGGAGCGAGATCCTCCCTGCGCTCGCGGCGGCGCACATCCGGCCCGGCCCCCCGCAATCGGTCCCCGTCCCCGGCTGGGAGTACCCGCTGCGGGTCGCGAGCCGGGCGCTCCCCGACGGTTCCCTCCTGCTCGCCGGCGAGTCGCTCGCCGGCGACAAGGCCTTGCTCGACGAGACGGCGCAGAACCTCGCCTGGATGTGGGCCGCGGTCACGCTGTGCGGTTTCGCCGTGTCGTGGGTCTCGATCCGCCGCCTCCTCGCGCGCGTCGACGCGGTCACCGAGGTGGCGGCGGCGATCGGGCCGGAGCAGCTCGGGCGGCGTCTCGCCGCGCAACCCCACGGCGACGAGATCGCCCGCCTCGTTGCGACGTTCAACGTCATGCTCGATCGGATCGAAACGTCGATCGACCAGATGCGCGCGATCGGCGAGGCGGTCGCCCACGACCTGCGCAGCCCGATCACCGCGATCCGCGGCGCGCTCGAAATGGCGCTCACCGCTCGCGACGCCGGCCAGGCTCGCGAGCGTGTCGCCTCCGCGCTCGACGGCCTCGACCGCCTCACGGCGATGCTCGACGACGCCCTCGACGCGAGCGAGGCGGAGGCCGGCGCGTTGCGGCTGCGCCGCGAGCCGCTGGAGCTGCGTGCTTTCGCCGGCGACGTGGTCGAGCTGTACATCCCCGCCGCGCAGGAGCGCGGGCTCGCGTTGCGCCTTCGCGCACCCGCCCCCGTCGAGGTGCGCGCCGACCAGGCGCTCCTTCGCCGCGCGCTCACCAACCTGCTCGACAACGCCCTCGCGCACCTGCCCGCGGGCTGCGAGGTGGAGGTCCTCGTGCAAACCGACGGCCGCACCGCGGCGATCACCGTGGCCGACAACGGCCCCGGCTTCCCGCCCGAGATCCGCGACCGTGCCTTCGAGCGGTTCGTCCGCGGGCACCGGTCGTCGGGGACCGGCCTCGGCCTCGCACTGGTGCGCGCCGCCGCGATCGTCCACGGGGGAACCGTCCGCCTCGAGCAGCCGGCGGGCGGCGGCAGCGCGATCGCGATCGAGATCCCGACCGCGACCGCCGACCCGCGGGACCACGCATGAGCTGCCGGCGACCCACGCCCAGCGCCACGGCCCCCGGACGGGCGCCGGTGGTGGGCCTGGTAACGCAGGACCCGTCGATGCCCTCGTTCCGCCTGCGCGTCGCCGCGCTGCGCCCGTACCTCGCGGCGGCCGGTTTCGCGACCCGCGTGGTCGCACTCGGCCGCGGCCGCGAGTGGCTGCGGGTGTGGCGCGTTGCCGCCGCCTGGCGCGCCAGCGACGCGCTGCTGTTCCAGCAGGTCAAGCTGCTCGCCGGCGAGCGGGCGTTCGTCGCCCGGGCCTGTGACCGCTGGGTTCTCGACGTGGACGACGCGATCATGTTCCGCCGCCCGCGCCGGGAGGGCGATCCCGGTTCGACGGCGCGCTGGCGCCAGCGGCGTTTTCACGCGATGGCGCGGCGCTGCCGGATCGTGGTCGCGGGCTCGCGCTCGCTCGCCGAGATCATCGGCGACACCGGCGGCCCGGTCACCGTGCTGCCGACCCCGGTCGATCTCGCCGCGTACCCGCAAGCGAGCCTCCCCGAGCGCGGCACGGTCCGCCTGGGGTGGATCGGGCTCGGCAGCAACCTCCGCTACCTCGAGCGGCTCGCCCCGGTCTTCGCCCGCCTGCACGCCGGGGGGACGGCGTTCGAGGTGCGTGTCATCTCCGACCGACTCCCCGAGATGCCGGACGTCCGTTGCACACTGGCCCCGTGGTCGGAGGCGACCGAGGGGCGCGACCTCGCCGAGTGCGACGTGGGCCTCGCGCCGCTCGCCGACGACCACTGGACCCGCGGCAAGGCCGGCTACCGCTGCATCCAGTACGCGGCGGCGGGGCTGCCGGTCGTCGCGACGCCGGTCGGCGGCCAACGCGAGATCGTCGGCGACGGCGAGACCGGCCTGTGGGCCGGCGATCCGGAGGCGTGGCTCGGCGCGCTCCGCCGCCTCTGCGGCGAACCCGCCCTCCGCCGCCGCCTCGGCACGGCGGCACGCGCCGCCGCCGCGCGCTACGACCTGCCCGTATTCGCCGGGCGCTACCTCGAGCTGCTGCGCCGCCTTGTCGTCTGACGGAACCGTCACTTTGCGGACAGGTGTCGTTCACCGGCCAGCCGTACCGTGCTAGCGTTGAGGAGTTCGTGACTCTCATCGTAGGGGGAGACCGATCGATGCCACGCTCACGCTCATGGCTCGGCACCGCGACGATCGCCGCGTCCGCCCTCTTGACCGCCGTGTCTGCGACCGGGCTGTCGCTCACCCGCGGGCCGTACCTCGGGCGGCCGTCCGACAGCGCGGTGGCCGTGATCTGGGACACCGATCAGGCCGCGGACTCACGGGTCGAGTACGCCGCGCCGGACGGCGTCTGGCACACCGCCGGTGACGCCGCGGCGACCACGCGCCACGTCGTCGCCATCGCCGGGTTGCCGTCGGGCGCGTTGATCGACTACCGGATCTCCTCGAACGGGGTTCAGCTCGCGCCCGAGAGCTCGTTCTCCGCTCCGCGCGACCGATCGGAGACGCGCTTCCGCTTCGCGGTCGTCGGCGACACCGCCGAGGGAGGTGCCGTGCTCACCCGGATCGCCGACCGCCTAGTCGAGAGCGGCGCCGAGTTCGCCGTGCACACGGGCGATGTCGTGTATCCATCGGGATCGCAGGCGGACTACGATCGCACGTTCTTCGCGCCGCTCGCGCGCTGGCTGCGCCACGGCCCGGTGCTCCCCGCGCTCGGGAACCACGACATCAGGACGAACCGTGGCCAGCCGTACCTCACCAACTTCGTCCTCCCCCCCAACGGGGTGACGAACAACCCGCGCTTCTACGCCCTGCGTCA
>JAJXUY010000340.1 GCA_021782525.1 Acidobacteriota bacterium
ATCGGGCCGCGTCGCGGCCGTCTCGCGGTCCGGGGCGACGAGCGGCCAGCGCTCCTGCAGATGCCGATCGGTGCGGCGCTCACCGGCGGCCAGATCGGCGATCGTCGTGTGCTCGAACATGCGCCTGAGCAGCGCGTCGAGGTGTGCCCAGACCGGGCGCAGCGAGCAGTCGGTCAGCCGCGAGCACGCCTGCGAGTCGGGCCGGCCGTGCTGACTGCAGAAGCTCGAGTCGAACAGCGGCTTGCCCAGCGCCTCGAGGACCCGCAGAACGGTGATCTCCTGCGGCGGTGCCGTGAGCACGTAGCCGCCGTTGCGGCCGCGGGTGGCGGCGACGAGGCCAGCGCGCCGCAGCTGCATCAACACCTTCGCCGCGAACGGCACCGCGATCCCCTCGGCGGCCGCCAACTCGGAGAGCGACACGGTCTGAGAGTGCCGCAACGCGAGCTGCAGCATGCAACGCATCCCGTACTCCTCGGTGGCGGTGATCTTCATGGGTCCCCTCGCGGCGGGCGCGTCTCGCACCCTCGCGACAGCGCCAACGGAGAAATCATGACCTAAATTTCCGAATTATTCAAGAGCCGTCCCGGCCGCACATTCTGCAACTGCATCTCAGGTTCTGCGAGGCGACTGGACGGAGTCCCGGGTTGCCTGCACCACCGGCGGGCGCGGCCTCGGTCGTTGCCGGCCGGAGCGCCCGGGCGCGGCTCGGTGAGCGGCGTCACAAATATGGCGATAGAGTCGCGGTTTCTGAAATGTGGAGGTGAGATTCGAGTGTTTTTCCCCACCGAAGGGAGACAACTCATGGACCGGATGCTCTCGCGGGTTCGTCGTGCACTGCTCGCTTTGGTTGCGTTGCTGCTGGCGGGGGCCCCTGCGACGGGCGCCTTCGCCGATGACGGCGGCGGTCACGGGCGCCACGGCCGGCAGCTGTTCATCTATCAGATGCAACCCTCAACGCTGGACGCGGCGGCCGCCGCCGCCCTGGCCGGCCGTCTGGGGCTCTCGCCGGTCGGCCAGGGGACGACGCCGGGGACGGCTCCGGCGAGCGACGGGGGTCCGGGGGCGTTCGCGGATGCCGGCGGGCACGTGCGGATGCTGTTCGCCGACGGCGGCGTCAAGATCTTTCCCGACCTCACGAAGCCGCCCAACCCCAACGGTCCCCCAGGGCGGGGGGGCGCGCTCCGGATGGCGTTGGAGTTCCTCAACGGCGCCGGCGGCATGCAAGGCGCGATGCGGGAGTTCAAGGTGGGGGAGATCGTCACCCTCACCGAGCAGCCCGGGCAGGTAGTGCCGGCCGGAGCGGCCGGGTTGACGGGCGGCACGAGCGAACTCCCCGCCGTCCAGACCGGCCAGGCGGTGGACGTTCTGCGCACCGTCGAGTTCAGGCGCCAGCTCGATGGACTCGACGTGTTCGGTCCGACGTCGATCCTGTCGGTCGACGTCGGCGCCGGCGGTGTGGTCGGCGGCGTCATCGACCTGCGGCCGGTCGCGCCTACCGGCACGCCCGTGCAGATCATCTCGCGCGGCGACGCGACGAAGCAGTTCGTCCAGCAGTTCCCGTACCCCGTCAAGGTCGGCGGCGACGATGACGCTGAGGAGGATGCGGGGACGGTCCACGCCGCCGCCGTCACGGGCGGAGCAGCGGCTACCGGGTTCGTGGGACGGCTGGTCTCGGCCCGGCTCATCTATTACGAGCAAGGCGGGCCGTACCTGCAGCCGGCGTACCTGTTTTCCGTCGTCCTCATCGGTCCTCTCGGCACGCGGGACGGCGTGACCTGGTTGCTGCCCGCCGTGCAGAGGACGCCCGAGCCGATCCGCAACTTCCCGGTCCTCGACCTGCCGCCGGCCGCCCAGCCCGGTCAGGGCTCACCGCCGCTGCCGCCCGCGTGCGCGGTGCCGGAGGCGATCCAGTACGGGCGCTACGTCTTGCGCGACGACGCCACCGGGTGGTTGACGGACGCGCAGGGCTTCGGCGCCAACATCGACGGCGCCAACACCGGCCTCCGCTTCTGGGACCCGGCGCGGCCGACCGTGACGAACGCCCAGTTCTACTGGAACTACCCGTGGCTGTGGGAGCCCACCGGCAGCCCCGCGACGGACCAGAGCCCGTTCTTCCCGGGGTCGGTCAACGTGGCTCTCATCGAGGGTCACGGCCTGCCTTGGTGGATCAGCACGGAGAAGAACTGCTGCGACGTGATCGACCTCCGGAACATCACCGGTTTCGGGGGATACCACGACCCGGGCGAACTCACCGACTACGTGATCTGGCAGTCGTGCGACGTGATCCCGGCGCCCGGCGACCCCTACGGCGGCAATTACATCTCCCCGGCGACGCCGTGGGACGTCTGGTTCACCGTGTTCCAGGGGATGCGCGGGACGTACGGCTACCGCACGACGATGAACATCTGGAACGGCGTCGGGGCGGCGTTCGGAGGCGACCTCGGGTGGGGGGCGGCCAACCTCCCGGCGTGGTTCACCGAGTGCGACAACAACGTGTTCCACCACGGCGGCGGCTGGAACTACGGCAGCGCGGTGGTGGTCTCGGGCCAGGAGGGGGACTCCCTGTACGACACCTGCCCGCTGCCGCCGCCGGGGTCGCTGACGATCTGGTGGCAGCACCCGTGATCTCGAGGCGGGCGCGCGGCGCGGCGGAATGCCGCCATCCGGCGCGCCGTTGGCTTGAGACATGACGAAAGGAGGCTCCGCAATGTCAAGGAAATCGTTGCTCGCCGCGCTGATGCTGTCGGTCGTCGTCTTGCCGGCCTTCGCGGCGGCCGAGACGTGGAAGGACGTGCCGCTCATCGACCACAACTGCGCCGCCAAGTTCAAGGCCGACCCCGACAAGCACGCGACGAGCTGCCTGTTGATGTGTGCGAGCAGCGGCTACGGCATCTATACCTCCGCCGGCACCTGGGTCAAGCTCGACAAGAAGGGGAACGAGGAGGCGCTGGCGGCGCTGAAGGCGACCAAGAAGACCGACGCGATTCGCGTCACCGTCACCGGCGAGAAGGAGGGTGACACGATCAAGGTGGCCACGCTGCAGCTCGACTGAGCGCCAAGAGATCGGAACCGTTCGGCCGCGGCTCGACCGCGGCCGCTTTCGTCTTTGCACCTCGGCGATCCGGCGCCGCTCTCCCCACCCGGACGCGAGCCGGGCTTTGCGCCGGCCGCTGCGTGGCGTACGCTCTCCCGCGGACCCGGAGGGCAGCGATGCGGCAACTGGCGGCGGTGCGGCGGGACGCGGCGTTCGAGGGGAACCTGCGGTGGTGGCGGGAGGTGACCGCCCGGCTGCAGGCCG
>JAJXUY010000341.1 GCA_021782525.1 Acidobacteriota bacterium
GCAGCGCCTGCTCGGCCCGTTTGCGCTCGATCACCTGCGCGACCGCGATCGAGATCGAGTTGAGGAGGTCGAGTTGCTCCTCGCCGTAGACCGGCCGGTCGGCGTACGACTCCAGCACCATGGCGCCGATCACGCGGTCGCTGAGCGTGAGCGGCACGCCGAGCCACTGGGACGTCGGGTCGCCGCCGCGCACCGCCTCGCCGCGCCGCTCCAACGCGAGCAGCTCGGGCCCCGAGACGAGCATCGGCCGCCCGGCCCCGAGCAGGTGCGCGGTGAGGCCGGCTCCGGGGGCGATCGGCTGCGGCACGCCGCCGCGCACGTCGAAGAAGTACGGAAACTCCAGCAGCCCCGAGTTGGGGTTGAGGATCGCGAAGTGGAAGTGATCGGCCGGCATCAGGCGCCCGACGATCGCGTGCAGCTCGGCGCAGAGCTCGACGAGCGTCCGGGTGGACTGCGCGGCCGCGAAGATATCGTTGAGCGCCGCCTCGATCGTGCGGCTCTGCCACCGCGCGCTGATGTCGCGGATCGCCGCGACCTGGACCGAGCGCCCGTCCCAGTCGAAGTGTGAGGCGGTGATCTCCACCGGGAACACCCGCCCGTCCTTTGCGCGGTGCCAGCGTAGGGGGACCCGGGTCACGCGCTGCAGCGCCGCCTGCCGGGTCTTGTCCGGCTCCGCCGAGACGTCCGTCTGATTCAGGCGCAGGAACTCGTCCTTGGAGTAGCCGTACAGTGACACGGCGGCGGAGTTGACCTCCAGGATCGCGCCGGTGGCGTTGTCCACGAAGATCGTCGCGTCCGACCCGAGCTCGAACAGCTGCCGGTACCGCCGCTCGCGCTCACGCGGCGCCCCGGCCACCTCCGCGTCGACCTCCGGCGGCTCGTCGCCCCAGAGGATGATGTCCGGCTCGCCGCGCTCCACGGCGTCGACGAGCGCTCTCCTGGTCGCGACCCGGTGCGTTTCAATTGCGAGGCCGCTCCGGCGCAGCGCGGACTCGAGGCGCTCCGCCTCGGCCGCCTGGCCCTCGACGATCACGACCCGGATGACCCTGGACACCTCCGCCCCCCCGACTGCCCGGCGGCCCGATTATACGACCGCCGTCTCAGGCCCGAACCAGCACCGCGAGAAAAGCCTCCCCGTAGCGCACGAGCTTCGTGTCCCCGACCCCGCTGACCCGGCGCAACTCCTCCCGGGTCTGCGGGCGCAGCGCCGCCATCGCGGCCAGGGTGGCGTCCGAGAACACGACGTAGGCCGGAACGCCCTGCTCGTCGGCGAGGCGCTTGCGCAGGGCGCGCAGCTGCCCGAAGAGCGCCTCGTCGACCGCACGGCCGTCCGCAGTCAGGCGCGGCCGCTTGCCACCGTCCGCACGGCGGCGCGGCCTCCACACCGCCAGCTCGACCCGCCGCTCTCCCCTGAGCACCTCCCAGGCGGCGGGCGCGAGCTCGAGCACCGAGTAGTTGGCGATGTCCTGACGGAGGAAGCCGAGGTGCACGAGCTGGCGGGCGATCGCCATCCAGCCGTCGGAGGAGCGCTCCTTGCCGATCCCGTAGGTCGAGAGCCGGTCGTGCCCGAGCTCGCGGATGCGCGCGACATCGGCGCCGCGCAGGACGTCGGCGACGTGACGGGCGCCGAACCGCTGTCCGACCCGGTAGACGCAACTCAACAGCTTCTGCGCGTCCTCGGTGCCGTCGTAGCGCTCGGGCGGTTCGAGGCAGACGTCGCAGTTGCCGCAGTCGCGTTCCAGCGCCTCGCCGAAGTACCCGAGCAGGGCGCGCCGCCGGCACCCCTGGGACTCGGCGAACGCCACCATCGCCCCGAGCTTGTGCAGCTCGATCCTGACCTGTTCGCGGTCGGAGCCGGTCTCCACGAGGCGCCTGGCCATCACCACGTCCTGCAGCCCGAACAGGAGCAACGCCTCGGCCGGCATGCCGTCGCGCCCGGCCCGCCCCGACTCCTGGTAGTACCCCTCCAGGCTCTTCGGCATGTCGTGGTGAACGACGAAGCGGACGTCGGGCTTGTCGATCCCCATGCCGAACGCGACGGTCGCGACCACGACCTGCAACTCGTCGCGCAGGAACGCGTCCTGCACCTCGGTGCGGCGCTCGGGCGGCAACCCGGCGTGGTAGGCGGCGGCTGCGATCCCGTCGGCCGCGAGCCGCGCCGCCACCTCCTCGGTGCGCCGGCGGGTGAGGCAGTAGACGATGCCGGAGTCGCCGGAGCGCGAGCGCAGGAAGGTGAGGAGCTGCTCCGCCGGCCGGCTCTTCTCCACGACGGTGTAACGGATATTCGGCCGATCGAAGCCGGCGGCGAACAGCGGCGCGCCGGCGAGACCGAGCCTCTCCCGCACGTCGGCCCGGGTGGTCTCGTCCGCCGTGGCGGTCAGCGCCAACACCGGGACGCCGGGAAAGAGCGGCCGCAGCCGTCCCAGGGCGACGTACTCCGGGCGAAAGTCGTGCCCCCACTGACTGACACAGTGCGCCTCGTCGATCGCGAACAGCGCGACCTCCAGCGGGCGCAGGCGCTCGAGGAACGTCTCCGTCATCAGGCGCTCGGGCGAGACGTAGAGCAGGTCGAGCTCACCCGCGTGCAGCCGGGCCAGCACGCGCCGCGCCGCGCCCGCTTCGAGCGACGAGTCGTAGCGCTCGGCCGCCACCCCGTTCGCCCGCAGCGCGTCCACCTGGTCCTTCATCAGCGAGATCAGCGGCGACACCACGACGGCCGTGCCCGCCCGCAGGAGCGCCGGGATCTGGTAGCACAGCGACTTCCCGCCCCCCGTCGGCATCAGCACGAACGCGTCGCCGCCGCCGGTCACGCGCTCGATGACCTCGCGCTGCAACGGGCGGAAGCCCGTGTAGCCGAAGACGGCGCGGAGGACGGCCTCCGGGTCGCCTGCGAACGTCGGCGTCCGGCCCACACCCGGACGCTACCACGCCGGCGGCCCGGTTCGAAGCCGCCGACGCCCCCGCTCGCGCCGCGACTACGAGCCGAGCTTCGGCGCGGGCGCGACCAGCGGCAGCTTCATATCGGCCGCCGCCCGCGAGAACGCCGCCACCTCGCCAGCGAGCAGCGCCTGGAACCTCTCCCGCGCCGCGTCGAGCTTGCCCTTCAGCCCGCGGTACACCTCGACCGAGCCGGCCGTGGGCCGCCGGTCCGCGCTGGCGACGACCCCGGCGAGGTAGGTGAAGTCGTGGTCGAGCTTGGGCTCGTAGTTGAGGTCGTCCTCGTCCGCCTTGATCTCCGGGTTCGTCAGCTCGAGCTCGAGCGCGGTGAGTTGCTGCGCCAGCGG
>JAJXUY010000342.1 GCA_021782525.1 Acidobacteriota bacterium
TCTCTACGACCTGGACATCTCGCCCGACGGAACGAAGCTCGTCGGCGCGCTTACCCGGCCGAGCGGGCAACAATCGCTCGTCCTGTTCGACGTCGCCGCCCTGCTCGCCGGAACCGCCGAACCGCAGGTGCTCTCCGATTTCGAGAACTCCTCGCCCGCCACCTTCGTGTTTTCCCCGGACGGGCGCTACCTGGTCGGGGCCTCGTTCTACTCGGGCGTCTCCAACCTGTACCGAGTCGATCTCGAAACCAAGGACGTCACGGCGATCACCAACGCGGACACGGGCTTCGTGCGCCCCGTGCCACTGGCAGGAGACGACGTTCTCGCGTTCCGCTTCACGGCCGGAGGGTTCCTGCCGGTGGTCATCTCGGCTCGCCCGGTCGAGAAGGTCAACGCGATCGAGTTCCTGGGAGAGAAGATCGTCGAAAAGTGGCCCATCGTGAAGGACTGGAAGATCCCGTCGCCCGCGACCGTGGACCTCGCGCCGATGATCAAGCACGAGGGCGCCTACAGCGCGTTCGCCACGTTCCGCGAACGGTCCCTGATCCCCATCGTCGAAGGGTACAAGAGCTACCCGGCCGTCGGCTTCCGGCTCAACCTCGCCGACTCGATCGGCTACAACAGGCTCGCCATGACGGCCTCGTACTCGCCCAGCACGTCCCTGCCCGGCAACCAGAGGTTTCACTTCAAGGCGAAGTACTCGTATTTCGGCTGGAAGATCACCGGGACGTACAACTACGCGGACTTCTACGACCTCTTCGGACCCACGAAGAGGGGTTTCAAGGGATACTCGGTCGGTGTCGCCTACCAGCGCTTCCTGATCTACGACCAGCCGAACCGCACGCTCGACTGGACGTTCCATGTGACCGGGTACGGGAACCTCGAGACGCTCCCGGGGTACCAGAACGTGGCGGCCACCGCCACCAGCCTGGGCGTCGCGGACGTGAGCATCGGGTACAAGAACGAGCGCAGCTCCCTCGGCGCCGTCGAGCCGGAGAAGGGCATCTCCTGGCGCGCCACGCTGGGCGACAACTATGCGCTCAGTCAGCACTTTCCGACGCTGCAACTGGACCTGAACCTCGGGATGCCGCTGCCGGTTTCCCACAGCTCCGTATGGCTCCGCACGTCGGCCGGGGCGGTGTCCGGCGACCGCAGCCAGCCGTACGGGAACTTCTACTTCGGCGGGTTCGGCAACAACTGGGTGGACGACAAACCGTACCGGCGGTACCAGGAGCCGGCCAGCTTCCCCGGCGTCAAGATCGACGAGATCAGCGCCCACAACTACGCCAAGGCGCTGCTCGAGCTCAACCTCCCGCCGCTCGTCTTTACACACCTGGGCACGCCGTCCCTCTTTGTCAACTGGGCCAGCCTCGCGCTCTTCGCCGGCGGCATCGCGACCAACCTGGACAAGTCGGAGTACCGCCAGAACGCCGGCACCGCCGGCGCCCAGCTCGACATCCGGCTCGTCGCTCTCTCACTCCACCAGTTCACAGTATCTCTCGGATACGCGAAGGCGTTCCTCCCCCAGGGGAGGCGCTCCGACGAGTTCATGGGGTCGCTGCGAATCCCGTTCTACGACTGACCCGTTTCGACCACGAGCGTGACGATGTTGCGCTCGCCATCCCTCGAATAGCGAAGCTCGTCCGTCATTCGGCGGACCAGCAGGAGGCCGAGGCCTCCCGGTTTGCGCTGCTCGAGGGGCAGGGACGCGTCCGGCTCCGCCGAGGCGGTGGGGTCGAACGGCGGCCCCTGGTCGACGATCTCGATCAGGAGCTGTCCGTTTCCCTGCCGCACCGCGATCTCAAGCTCCCCATCTCCTGCGGCATAGGCGTGGGTGCACAGGTTCACCACCCACTCCTCGACCGCAAGCTCGAGTCGCAGCGCCCGGCCGGCGTCGAGCCCCGCCCCGCCAACGAGGCCGGCGACGAACGCAACGACACGCGGGACCTCCTCCGGCTTGGCGGGAAAGGAGCACCGCGCGAGCTCGGCGACGGCGCTAGGGGGTCTTGATGGCGGTTTCAACGTCGGCGTAGGTCGGCAAGACGGTCTCAAAGCCGGAGATGGCGAAGACTTCCTTGACGAGGCCCCTGAGCCCTGCGACGGTGAGGCGACCGCCACGAGCCTGGACCCGCTTGGCGGCGCCCAGGATGCTGCTCAGGCCGGCACTCGAGACGTATTCGAGCCCGGAGAGGTCGAGCACGACGTTGGCCCGTCCGGCGTCGATCGCCGTCGCGCACTGTGCCGAGAACCTCTCGACGGTCTGGGTGTCGAGCCTCCCCTTGACCGCCAGGACCGACCAACCCTGCTCTTCCCGTTCGCTCAGTTCCAGCACCCGTTCCTCCCGACCGTGCCGGGTTCGGCGAGTCGTCCGGGGACCGCGCCTCGCAACGATCCCGAGCCCACTCGACCGTCACCCGCCCAACCAGACATCCGTCTCGCCTTGGCAACGATTATTCCGCGCGAAGCGCGAGTTGGCAAGGGCGCCTATCGTCGCTGGCCCGCGCCCTGGCGCAGCATCTCGACCTCCCACTCCCCGCGGCTGCCCCCGTGCAGGAACGGGGCGAGAGCCAGGCGGCCCGTCACGCCGATGCTCTTCTCCAGGTAGGCAAGCTCGCTCAGGCGGTCGGCGATGACCGGGTCCGCCGCCTGGGGGAGGCCCGCTTCCCTGAGCAGGAGGCGGCCCTTCGCCCTGATCGACAGCTCGACACACATCTGGAGGTAGCAGAGCATGTCGGCCAGGACCTCACCCGGGAAACGATCGCGCAGGGTCCGCAGGTACTGGCCGATGCGGGTGTCCTTGACCTCACCCGAGCGCAGCATCTCGAGGAGCTCGACGTCGGAGCCGAACCCGACCTCGAGCCACTCGCGGAGGATCCGCTCGCTGCGCGAGAAGACGGCGAGGACGAGGATCGGGAACGACGCCAGCAGCACGAGCGTGAAGACGATCGGCGGGAAGCGGAGGACGAAGTTGTTGAAGACGAGGTGCGCCGCGACGGCGGCTGCGAGACCCGGCAGGAATACCAGCCCCTTTTCGCTCCCGTGCAGGTCCGCGAGCAGCTTGGAGACGATCCCGAGGATGGCGGTCGTGCCGCCGTGCAGCACGGCCGTCCCGAATCCGCGCACGGCCCAGAGCAACAGGTTGGGGTCGTTCACCGCGAGCAGGTAGTACAAGTTCTCGATGGTTGCGAACCCCGCGCCGGTCGCGAACCCGATGATCGCGGCGTCCACCATGAACCCGACCCGCTTCCTCCGGATCATGAAGATGACGAAGAGGGCCTTGGCGC
>JAJXUY010000343.1:0-2031 GCA_021782525.1 Acidobacteriota bacterium
CGACGGGAGCGGCTTCGGCGGTCGAGCTGCACCGCCCTCGCCGGCCACCGGCCACGCCTCTTCTGTGCCCGGCGCCCGGTGCCCTGGCGTCCTACATGCTCCTGCGGTACTGGCCGCCGACCTCGTAGAGGGCGCGGGTGATCTGGCCGAGGGAGCAGGAGCAGACGGTGCGCAGCAGCTCGGCGAAGAGGTTGCCGCCGGCGCGGGCGGTCGCCTGCAGGCTGTCGAGCGCCTCCGCGCTCGGTCGCCGCCACGGAGGCAACGACGTGGCCGGTGGCCGGGGATCGGTGGCCGGTCCCCCGCCCGCCCCGGACGGCGTCGTCGCCGGCCACTGGCCACCGGCCACGGGCCACGCCTCGTGCCGTTTCTGGAAGTCGGCGACGTGCGCCAGGCGCGCGTCCTTCTCCTCCTTGGTGGCGCGGGTCAGCGCCGACGCCTCGAGGACGTTCTCGCCGCGGTGCGGGTCGAGGAAGGTGTTGACGCCGACGAGCGGGTACTCGCCGGAGTGCTTGAGGCGCTCGTAGTGCAGCGACTCCTCCTGGATCTTGGAGCGCTGGTAGCCGGTCTCCATCGCGCCGAGCACGCCGCCGCGCTCGGCGAGGTGCTCGAACTCCTCCAGCACCCGGCGCTCGACCTCGTCGGTGAGCCACTCGAGGAACGCCGAACCCTGCCACGGGTTCTCGTTGGCGAGCAGGCCGAACTCCTTGGCGTTGATCATCTGGATCGCCAGGGCGCGGCGCACCGACTCCTCGGTCGGGGTCGTGATCGCCTCGTCGTAGGCGTTGGTGTGCAGCGAGTTGCAGTTGTCGGCCATGGCCAGCAGCGCCTGCAGCGTGGTGCGGATGTCGTTGAACGCGATCTCCTGCGCGTGCAGCGAGCGCCCCGAGGTCTGGATGTGGTACTTGAGCTTCTGGCTGCGCTCGTTGGCGCCGTAACGCTCGCGCATCGCAGCCGACCAGATGCGGCGGGCGACGCGGCCGATCACCGCGTACTCCGGGTCCATCCCGTTGGAGAAGAAGAACGAGAGGTTGGGGGCGAACTCGTCGATCCTCATGCCGCGGGCGAGGTAGACCTCGACGTAGGTGAAGCCGTTGGCGAGGGTGAACGCGAGCTGGCTGATCGGGTTGGCGCCGGCCTCGGCGATGTGGTAGCCGGAGATCGACACCGAGTAGAAGTTGCGCACACCGTGGGCGCCGAACCACTGCTGGATGTCGCCCATCATGCGCAGCGCGAACTCGGTGGAGAAGATGCAGGTGTTCTGCGCTTGATCTTCCTTGAGGATATCGGCCTGGACGGTGCCGCGCACCTGCGCGGCGGCGCAGGCGAGGGCCGCGTCCCACTCGCCGGGCGCGAGCAGGGGGGCGATGTCGTCCCAACGCCGGCCGCCCACCTCCGGCTGCAACGCGTCATCGGGCTGGCCGGCCAGGCGCCCGTCCGCGATCAGGCGGCGCTTGGCCTCCTGGCGGCCGGCGACGTTGAAGAACATCGCCAGGATCATCGGCGCCGGCCCGTTGATCGTCATCGAGACGCTGGTGTTCGAGGCGCAGAGGTCGAAGCCGGCGTAGAGACGCTCCATGTCCTCGACGGTGCAGATCGAGACGCCGGACTCGCCGACCTTGCCGTAGATGTCGGGCCGCTCGGCCGGGTCCTCGCCGTACAACGTCACCGAGTCGAACGCGGTGGACAACCGCGCGAACGACTGCCCGCGCGAGACGTAGTGGAAGCGGGCGTTGGTGCGCTCCGGCCCGCCCTCGCCGGCGAACATGCGGGTGGGCAGCTCCTCGGTGCGCTTGAACGGGAAGACGCCGGCGGTGTACGGGTAGGCGCCGGGGACGTTCTCGAGGGCGAGGAAGCGGACGATGTCGCCCCAGTCCTCGAGCTGCGGCAGCGCGACCTTGGGGACGTGGGTTCCGGCGAGCGACACGGCGGTGAGCGGGACGGTGATCTCGCGGCCGCGCACCGTGTAGCTGAAGGTGTCGCCGGCGTACTCGGCGCGGAGCTCCGGCCAGGTGGCGAGCCGCTCGTGGGTGT
>JAJXUY010000343.1:2041-3272 GCA_021782525.1 Acidobacteriota bacterium
GGGTGTCGGGATCGAGGTCAGCGGCGACCTTGCGGATCTGGGCGTCCAACTCGCCGAGCGTCCCGCTCCCGGGCGCCGTCCCCGCAACCACCTCCTCGAACATCTTCCACAGCGCCTCGTGGGCGTCCGTCTCTCCGAGCCCGGAGCCCCGAGCCCCGAGCCCCGGTCCCGAGACCACGGCTCGCGCCCCGACGAGCTGGTAGAGCGCCCGCGCCACGCGCGCCTGCTCCTCGGCACGAGCGCGCGCCGTGCGGCAGTCGCCGGCGATCTCGCGCAGGTAGCCGGTGCGCTCGCCGGGGATCAGCGGGTGGCGCTCGGGCGGCCCTGCCGGCTCGGCGTGGGTGGTGTCGAGGTGCCAGCCGTCGCCGAAGCCGCGCTCGAGGTGGGAGACCAGCGCCAGGTAGAGCGCGTTGACGCCGCGGTCGTGGAACTGGTGCGCGCAGGTCGGGAACGCCGGCAACCCCTCGTCCGGCATCGTGAACTCGTTGCGGTTGCGGCGCAGCTGCTTGCGCACGTCGCGCAGCGCGTCGTGCGCCCCCGGGCGGTCGAACTTGTTGATCGCGACGAGGTCCGCGAAGTCGAGCATGTCAATCTTCTCGAGCTGCATCGAGGCGCCGTACTCGGGGGTCATGACGTACACCGACAGGTCGGCGAGGTCGGCAATCTCGCTGTCCGCCTGGCCGGCGCCCGCCGACTCGACGAGGACGAGGCCGAAGCCGGCGGCGACGCAGACGTCGATCGCGGCGCGGGTCGCCGCCGACAGGGTGTGGTGCGCCTGCCGCGTCGCCAGCGAGCGCATGTAGACGCGCTCCGAGCCGAGCGAGTTCATGCGGATCCGGTCGCCGAGCAGGGCGCCGCCGGTGCGCCGCTTCGTCGGGTCCACGGCGAGGACCGCGATCGTGAGGGCCGGGTAGTCCGCCAGGAACCGCCGCACCAGCTCGTCGGTGAGCGACGACTTCCCCGCGCCCCCGGTGCCGGTGATCCCCAGGACAGGGGTCCGTGGTCCGTGGTCCGTGGTCCGAAGAGACGACGACGCGACCTCACCTTGCTCCGCCAGGGTGATGCGTCGCGCCACCTCCCCGTAGCCGTGTGGCGAAGGGTCGCGCTGCTGCCTTTCGGTCGACGGACCACGGTCCACGGACCACGGCCTCTCGTCCCCTGCGCAGGCGTCGAGCATCGTCTGGATCATGCCGTCCAGGCCGAGGGCGCGGCCGTCGTCGGGGGAGAAGAT